>JAFZVN010000008.1 GCA_017617805.1 Bacteroidaceae bacterium
ATGGAGATTCAGTACAAGTGCCAGCAGTTCTTCTTTGGCGAAATGGCCTTCAACTACTTCGCCGACCAGAACAAGGAGTTCGTGCAGCGACGCCGTACCACCCGCTATGATGAATGTTTCCGCAAGCTGCCCGATGAGTTCAAGACGCAGCAGTTCATGGATTGCTTCGGCTGTTCCAATCCTACAGCGTCAAGAGCCATCATCCGCTTCCAGGAAGACCACGTCATCGAGAAGGTGAAGTACGGAGTGTATAGGAAATTAGTGAATGAGTTGCCTTAATGGGCACTTTTTGACTTTTTCAGTTTTTCAGTTTTTCAGTTTTTCACTTTTGACATTTGATATCTCTATAAAACTAAAAGTAAAAGTATGACAACAAACAAGAATCTACCGAGGGGTTTGCGCAACCGCAACCCCCTCAATATCAGAAAGAGTGATCAGCTTTGGGCAGGTCAGACAGGAAATGACGGTGCGTTCTGCATCTTCCTGAGTAATGAATATGGTTATAGAGCGGCGTTCCGCATCTTGAAGACCTACAATGTGAAGTACCACATCTATTCGGTGCGAGAAATCATCAGCAGGTGGGCACCTCCAAATGATGGGAACAACACACGAGGGTATATCGAACGAGTGTGCAACCTCTCAGGACTCCGAGAGACAGACATCATCGTGGTGCAACCCAGCGATGGCGACCCCTACAACGTCGTGATGCTCGTGTGGGCAATGGCGATTGTGGAGAACGGCGAGAGGTGGAAGAACCTCATTGATAGAGGCGAAATCTGCAAGGGGTACGAGATGGCCTTTTAGGCCGCTTAATTGGAAAAATATTTTTCTAAGTAGAATACAAAGAGCCTGACTCTTGATGCCATTTCGGAGTCATCTTTTACATTTTCGTCGTTTTTCTGCTTGTGATTTCAAAATTCTTTGTACTTTTGCACTAAATATTGGATTTGCAACACATAATTCATATTTGAATACGACGTATTTAAGATAGATAACAACATGAGTGAAGATTTTTCAGAAGAGATCAAAGAGGAAGAGGGCAAGAAAGAGTCGCTCAACTTTATTGAAGAACAACTGGTGAAGGATTTGGCCGAAGGCAAGAATGGAGGGAGGATGCAGACGCGTTTCCCTCCTGAACCTAACGGCTATCTGCATATTGGTCATGCGAAGGCGATTGCGCTCGACTTTGGCTTGGCTCAGAAGTATGGTGGCGTTTGCAACCTGCGCATGGATGACACGAATCCTCAGAAGGAGGACACGGAATATGTGGAGGCCATCAAGCGCGACATCGAATGGCTGGGCTTCAAGTGGGGCAACATCTACTATGCCAGTGACTATTTCCAGAAGTTGTGGGACTTTGCCGAGGCACTGATCAAGCAGGGTAGGGCTTATATCGATGAGCAGACGGCTGAGCAGATTGCTGAGCAGAAGGGTACACCTACACAGGCTGGTACGAACTCGCCTTACAGAGACCGTCCTGCTGAGGAGAGTCTCCGGTTGTTCCGTGAGATGAACTCGGGCAAGATGGAGCCTGGCAAAATGGTGTTGCGTGCCAAGATTGACATGGCGAATCCTAACATGCATTTCCGTGATCCCATCATGTATCGTGTGCTGAATATGCCTCATTGGCGTACAGGCAACACGTGGAATGCTTATCCTATGTATGACTTCACGCATGGGCAGTGTGACTATTGGGAGGGCGTGACCCACTCGTGGTGTACGCTGGAGTTCGTGAGCCACCGTCCTTTGTACGACCTCTTTGTGGATTGGGCAAAGGAGACGGACGGCACGGACAATCCCATTGACGATAACCGTCCACGTCAGACGGAGTTCAACAAACTGAACTTGACGCACATCCTGTTGTCAAAGCGTAATCTGCTCGTCCTTGTGCAGGAAGGTGTGGTGAAGGGTTGGGATGACCCTCGCATGCCGACCATCTGTGGTTTCCGCCGTCGTGGATACAGTCCTGAGGGTATTCTCTCGTTCATCAACAAGATTGGCTACACGAAATTCGATGCGTTGAATCAGATGTCGCTCTTTGAGTCGGCTGTACGTGATGACCTGAATAAGCGTGCTCTGCGTGTGAGTGCCGTCATCAATCCTGTCAAGTTGGTCATCACCAATTTCCCTGCTGGAGAGACGGAGACTTATACCGCTATCAACAATCCTGAGAATGAGGCGGATGGAACGCATGAGATTGTGTTCGGCCGTGAGTTGTGGATTGAACGTGAGGACTTTATGGAGGATGCTCCGAAGAAGTTCTTCCGTTTGGGTCCTGGCAAGCAGGTGCGTTTGAAGAACTCGTATATCATCCAGTGTCCTGAGAACATCGAGGACTGTTTGGTGAAGGATGCTGATGGCAATATCGTGGAGATTCATGCAGAACTGATTCCTGAGACCAAGACGGGTCAGGCGAACAGCGACATGAAGATTAAGGGCAAGACCATCCATTGGGTGAGCTGCCAGCATTGCATCGAGGCGGAAGTGAGAAACTACGACCGTCTGTGGATGGTGGAGAATCCTCGTGATGAAGTGGCTGCCTACTCGAAGGAACATGGTGATGTGCGTGGTATTGAGGCTATGCGTCCGTTCTTGAATCCGAACAGTCTGGAGGTGAAGAAGGCATACGTGGAGGAATGGCTCCAGACACGCAAGCCGATGGATTACCTGCAGTTCCAGCGCATTGGTTACTATAATGTTGATCCTGATTCGACTCCTGAGCATCTGGTCTTCAACCGCACGGTCGGCTTGACGGACGCATGGAAGAAAATCAATAAGTAAGAGAAATATCCGTTCATGAACGACTATTTCCAATCAGAGGATTTTAAGGAAATTCTGGCCACTTATGAGCAGCGGAACGGCGAAGACGGAAGCATCTATCTGGATGCTGACGACTTTGCCGACATTGCTGATTATTATTTGACCAACAACAAACCCAAGAAGGCGATGAAAGCCATCGACATGGGTTTGCGTGTTCATCCTGATGAGGAAGTCTTGCTGATTGTGAGAAGTGCTGCATACATCTACCAACGTCAGTATGACAAGGCACGAGCCATCTTGGAGGAGCTTGATGCGGAGGAGAATTCTGATGTCAAATATCAGGTGGCGCAGTTGGAGTATGCGCAGAAAAGACGGATTGCTGAAGCAGAAAGGATTTGGCGCGAATGGATGGCGTCGGAGGATGAGGAGTATCAAACGGAGGCGCATCGGCGTGAGAACTACATCCACATCATCTCGTCGATGGTGGAGTTGCGGAGCGATGATCCTGCTGTCGATATATCGCAGGAGAAAGAGTGTGCCCACAGATGGATTCGTGAGTATATCGATACATTCCAGCCGCTTGGCAAGTATAATGAGGACTTGCAGTTGGTGGATCTGTGTCGAGACAATGACCAGGCTGATTTGATGTGCGATTTGCTGACACAAGTGTTGGAGGAAAAGCCTTACCTGCCCAAGGGATGGTCCACTCTGGCGCTTTCTCAGTTCCTCATGCAGCGATATGACCAGGCACTGGAGTCGTGCGACTTCGCATTGGCCATCAATCCTAACGATATGGAGGCCTTGTTGACCAAATCGCACACCTACTACGCAATGGGTGAGAAAGAGATGGCATGCCCTTGTTTCAAAGAGTATTTGGACAAGGGTGGCGAATCCATTCAGGCGATTCCATACGCTGATGCACTATTCAGCTTGGGCAACACAAAAGCGGCTGTGAAGGAACTGCAGTGGCTGGCCAATTCGTTCGAACGGGATCGGAAGAAGGCGCTGAAACGTTGGACGTCAGCGTTGGAGAAGTCGTTGAGTGCTCATTCGCTGAAGCGGGAAAGGGAAATCTATGAGGACTTCATCGACCTCTACAAGCGAGTTTACATCGACATCAGTGACCTTTATCACCACAAAGGTTGTATAGAGCAGAGCATCGACATCAACAAACGGCTTCTGAAAGTTGATCCGAAGTCTCCTGAGGCCTTTTTCATGTTGGGCATCGACTACTTGGCGCTTCATGAATTTGAGGATTCGTCCCGCTATCTTGCGAAGGCGCTTCAAGCGGCGAAAGATCAGATCATGATGGGGCTTGACATCGCGCTGACGTTCATATTGAACGATTTTGACCAGTTTGGTCTCGAAGTGTTGAATGCCATCAGCAAAATGGCCAACAACAGCCACAGTCCTTATGTCAAGAACATTCCGACAGCAAAATCGCTGACTTATCTGAAATTGGGAAAGCAAGACCAGTTTCTTGCTAACTTCAAGGAGGCTTGTCGTTTGACACCTGATTTGGTGGAGAAGATCTATGGGATTTATTTTCCAGCCAGCATACCTGTGAACCAATGGGGTGATTATGCGGAAAAGGAATTTGACTCGCTGCTGAAGCAGTTCAGAAAAGAGGATTTCTATAAGGGTGGTACTTTCTTGTGATGTTGACTTCTTCGAGGTGGCTTGAATCGGGAAAAGCACAACATTATTTGGCTTTTATCCGTTTTTTTCGTAACTTTGCACCCAAATTCAAAAAAGTAAACGTTTTCACATATTATATATATGGTACATAACAAATTCAAGGGATTGGGCGTTGCGCTCATCACTCCTTTCACCAAGGAGGGCATGGTGGACTTTACAGCACTGCGCCGACTGCTCGATTATCAACTGTCCAATGGTGTGGACTTCATCTGTCTGTTGGGCACTACAGCCGAGACTCCGACACTTTCTGCTGAGGAACGTCAGCAAGTGAAGGATTTGGTGGTCGAGAAGGTGAACGGGCAAGTGCCCATCCTTATGGGATGCGGAGGCAACAACACCGCCGCTATTGTGGAACAGATTCAGACAGGCGATTTCAAGGGCATCGAGGGAATCCTTAGCGTCTGTCCCTATTATAACAAACCCTCTCAAGAAGGTCTCTATCAGCATTTCAAGGCAATCGCAGCCGCAGCAGCCACACGCAATCTCTCCGTGGTGCTCTACAATGTGCCAGGACGTGTGGGTGTCAACATGACAGCTGAGACAACGCTCCGTCTGGCCAATGAATGTGAGAACATCGTGGCCATCAAGGAGGCATCGGGCAATTTCACCCAGATTGATGACATCATCAAAAATAAGCCTGCCAACTTCGATGTGATTTCAGGCGATGATGGCATTACATTCCCTCTCATCACATTGGGTGCCGTAGGTGTCATCTCCGTGATTGGCAACGCTCTGCCCAAGGAGTTCAGCCGCATGGTTCGCTTGGCATTGAATGGCGATTACCAGAACGCGCTGACGATTCACCACAAATTCACGGAACTGTTCAAACTTCTTTTCGTCGATGGCAACCCTGCAGGTGTGAAGGCGATGCTCAATTCGATGGGACTCATCGAGAATGAACTGCGTCTCCCGCTCGTTCCGTCGCGCATCTCTACTTTCGAGAAGATTTCCGCCATCATCAAGGAACTCAACATCAAGTGCTGAGTTATTTGTCAAAGTGCTGGTAATCCTTTGTGGTGCGCCAGGAACCTCCCCAGCGGAAACCGTGCTGTATGAAGAGGCGGTAACATAAATCGCTTGTGCTGATAAACGGTACAGGCGTTTTTCTTTGTGCCGTCCGGTTGGTGGCGTAGGGCTTGCCATTGGCGGGTTCCACCTTGCCGTTGTTGAGGTGGACATAAGGGTTATAGAGAGGATTCACGTCGATGGCACGACCTTGGGCATGACGGGATAGGGTTGTGGTGCCAGATACCACACGGAAGTTGAAACACGATGTGTTGTTGGCGGCCATGCTGCGTTCGTCATCGCCATCATAATCATCGACGAGGGTGATACGCTCTATCTTGTAGTTGGCCTCGTAGAGTTTGCGGAAGATATCGATGAGGTCGGCTGCGATACTTTGGTTGCAGACGATTTCGCCCAACTGAGTCTTGCCCTCAATGTTGCGGTGGAGCACTTTCACATAGCGGAGCGTGGCACGTGGCACTGTGCAGTTCTTCTTGTACGACTTGCCCTGCATGCGGCTGAAGATGGCATCACTGATGGGATGGATGGTGAAACACGAATCGATGCCGTATGCCTTGACCGCCTCATCGCTCACCACAGCAGCAGGTATCCACACTTTGAGCTTCTCTGCATCGTCCGCCTTGCAGAACGAGCAACATAGGACTAAGATAATCGATAACAGAATTGTTCTCATACAGTTCTTGTTTTTCTCATTGATGCCACAAAGGTACGACGATTACGAAGAATTTGTTCTTCTAATTATATTTTTTTAGCGAAACAGACTGATGATTCCGACTTTTTTATGTAGATTTGCAACCGTATGCAGAAAATCATAGAGATAAAGAATGGAGAAGTGCGGCATCCGCAGATGAGGATGGCAGCACCGATAGACTTCGAGTTGTTGGCGGGCGAGCAGCTGGCCATCGTGGGTGACAACGGCAGCGGGAAGACGAGGCTGGTGGATGTGCTGACGGGCAAGTGTGCGTTGATGCCCATGAACGGAGTGAAGTATGACTTCGCGCCAAGCAAGGCGAAGCTGGTGAGCGACAATATCAAGTATCTTTCGTTTCGTGACTCCTATGGGACGAATGAGGGAGTCTATTACTATCAGCAGCGTTGGAACCAGAACGACATTGAGGAAACGCCGTTGGTGAGAGACTTGCTCGCAGAGTCGTTTCGCATTGCAGAGGAGGGACTGACGAGGAAGACTGTGTTTGACAAGTTTCTGGTGAGGGACGAAACACCTGAACAAGAAGCGGAAAGACTGGCTCAAGAAGCGGCAGACCGTGAGGCGATGCATCGGGAACTGGAGAAAGTGAGGCAGCATCTGTATGAGGTGTTCCATCTGGAGCAACTCTTAGATAAGCACATCATCTTGCTGAGCAGCGGAGAACTGAGGAAGTTCCAATTGACGAAGACGCTGTTGACGAATCCGAGGGTGCTCATCATGGATAATCCGTTCATCGGGCTGGATGTGACGGCACGTGGGCAGTTGGCTGAATTTCTGACTCTGCTGACGAGGGAAACGAATGTGGCGGTGGTGCTCGTGCTTTCGAAGACGGATGATATTCCTGACTTCATCACCCATGTGGTGGAAGTGAAGAACCTCTGTGTGGGAAAGAAGATGTCCCTACAAGAGTTCAAAGAAAAAAGAGAACCTATCCCTACTCGGATGCTGAGCAATGAAAAAGTGGAAGCGATTCTTAGCCTTCACCTTAACGCTAACCCTATTTCGGAAGGAGGGGTGGGGGCTTCCACTGTTATCGACTTTCGCAACGTGAATATCCGTTATGGCGAAAGAACGATTCTGAAGGACTTGAGCTTTATGGTGAAAGAAGGTGAGCATTGGGCACTGAATGGTGAGAATGGAGCGGGGAAATCGACACTCCTGAGCATTGTGTGTGCTGACAATCCTCAGAGTTATGCCAATGACATCGTGCTCTTTGGTCATCAGCGAGGCAAAGGCGAGAGCATCTGGGACATCAAGCGTCACATTGGCTACATCTCGCCGGAGATGCATCGTGCTTACATGAAGGATGTTCCTGCCATTGACATTGTGGCGAGTGGATTGAGCGACGTGTCAGGTCTCTACCGCAAGGCGAAGGCTGAACAAAGGGAGGTGTGTGAGTTTTGGATGGATATCTTCGGTGTGAAGAAGTATGCCGATACCACTTTCTTGAAGCTAAGCAGTGGTGAACAACGTCTGGTCTTGTTGGCTCGTGCCTTTGTGAAGGATCCATCCTTGCTGATTCTCGATGAACCTCTGCATGGTCTCGACCTGAAGAACCGTCGATTGGTGAAAGACATCATTGAGGTGTTCTGTCAACGTCCGAACAAGACGCTGTTGATGGTGACACACTATCGGGAAGAGTATCCGAAGAACATTGACCACGAAATTTATTTGAAGAAGTTATGAAGATTATTTATTTCCATGGATTCGGTTCATCGCATGCCAGTGGAACCGTTCAGATACTGCAAAGAGAACTGACAGAAGACGAGGTGATAGCTCCTGACATCCCCGTTGACCCAGCAGAGGCATTGCCTTACCTGAAGGAATTGTGTGAACGGGAACAGCCCGATCTCATTATTGGTACGAGCATGGGTGGCATGTATGCCCAGCAGATGCGAAACTTTACACGTATTTTGGTGAATCCAGCCTTCACGATGTCAACGAATTCGAAGGTGCTGAAGACGGGCGACCATCCGTTCTTCAACGGCAGATATGACGGTGCAAAGACATTCAAGATTACGAAGGACATTATCCAGCACCATAATCAGATGGAACGTCAACAGTTCAAGGACATCACGCCTGAACAGAAGGAAAGCTGTTGGTGTTTGGTGGGGTTGCACGACACATCTGTGACGAATGCCGAATCACTCTTCAAGAAGAACTATCTGGCTGACCACGTCATCCGTTTTGATGGCGAACATCAACTGAATGACAAGGTCATCAAGAAAGTACTGATACCGCTGATAGAAAGGTTAAAAGCTTGAATAGATGACTTCGAGCTGGAGCTTGTTCGCTTCGCCTCCAACCAATCGTGCGCTGCTCATGCTGAAATCGTGGTTGAGCTTCACGATATTACCGTTGGAGTCAGAGGTCTTCTCAACAGGTATCAGAAGCACCTTGTTCCAGTTCTTGGAAGCCTTGCCTTCCTGCTTCTCTTTGGCCATGCGAGTGACGAGACGGGCAATGTTGTCGAACACATATGAGTTCTTGCTACTGTCGAAGGTGGCAAGATAAGATTCCTTGTTGTCTGTCACTTGGTAGTTTTCGAAGAATCCGTTCAGATAGTCATCGAGGCGAACCAACAGAACGGTCTTGGGAATGGCCAGATGGAAAGAACCTTGCACGAGGTCGTTGTAGCGAGTAAGCGTGAGCTTAGCAGAGTTGATGGTGTCCTGCACGTTGATTTGGTCAGCAGGAATGGTTGCCATCGTGAAGATTCCTGCAGGACTCTTCAAGTAGGTTGCTTCCTTATCGTCCAAGAGCTTCTGCAGATTAGAGTTCTCGAAATGGGTGGCTTCGACCACAGCGTCAGTCGCTGCAAAAGAAGCGATACCAATCGTGTCCTTCTCAAATCCGCTGTCATAATAACGGAACGAGATATTCAACTGCACGATGTTGATGTATGCCATAGCACCATCGCCGCTCTCCAACTTGAAATAAAGACCCTTGCTGCATGGGTTGCCACTTTTGAGCCATGTGGAGGTGTTGGCGAAGTGCTCGGGATGCTGTCGGTAATCGCGGATGATCTGGGTGCCAAGACTATCAGGCAGGCTCACGCGGATGTTGTTGTTGTATGACGATTTCCATCGCTCCTCATCGGTGATGGTGCGGTCGCTGATGGTGAACCACTTAGTGGCAATAGGCGCCGCTGTGGTGTCATAGTACATTTCTGGATTGATGTTCGTGTAGTAGTCGGCATTGGGATCAAGCTGCTCGGTCAATTCATAAACGCTGAGTTTGAAAGAGGTGAGCGAGTCTCCCACAAAGTCTTCGATGTAGAGACGTAGGTCGAACTGGATGCAGGAATCATTTTCCATGTCGGTAGGAAGATCAAAATTCTCATCGCAATGGAACTGTGCCAGGAAATCACTTTTAATGGTTGTGCCTGTCTCTGGGTCAGTGAATCGTCCGAAGTAGGACATCGTGGTACGAGCCAATACGGAGTCACCTACCGCATAGGATTCGGTGGTGACGTCATACACCTTATAACTCTTGGTGAGGATGTCGGAAGCGGGCATCATGTCCACTCCTAAAGTTGCTGTGTCATCATCGCATGATATGAATGTCAGCACAGCTGCGATCAATGCAAATAGATGTGTAAGCTTCATGGTGAGCTTCATGATCGTTGTTTAGAATAATGATTCGTAGAACTTGCTGTAGGCCTCGTTGAAAGAGTCACCCTCAACAGGGTCGAGTACAGGCTTACCTAACGATTTGGCGTATTCAATGATAGATGGGTCAACGTCTTTGTTTTCGATGATGATGCCATCTGCAAACTTCACACCAATCTTTTCCAATTCGTTGTGTCCGTATGCTTGTTCGCAGATGTCCTGAATGTCTGCATAGAGGGCATCCTTGTATTCCATCTTCTGTGCATTGTCAGCCCCCAAGTCATTCTCGAATTCTTTGGGAGATATTTCCATCACAACTTTCACATCGCGAAAAGAAGGCTCGTCATAATATGCTTGTTTGATGTAGAAAGGAGCTAAGGCTGCAGCCCATCCGTAGCAATGAATCACGTCAGGGTTCCAACCGAGCTTCTTCACTGTCTCCAGCACACCACGGGCATAGAAAATAGCACGTTCACCATTGTCTGAGTATTCCTTTCCCTCTTTGTCTGTCAACATGCCACGCTTCATGAAGTAGTCATCGTTGTCGATGAAATAAACCTGCATCTTGGCAGAAGGCAACGAAGCCACCTTGATGATGAGCGGGTGATCTGTGTCATCGATGATGAGGTTCATGCCCGACAAACGGATAACTTCGTGCAGTTGATTGCGTCGCTCGTTGATGCTACCCCATTTGGGAGAGAATGTTCTGATTTCGTGACCGAGTTCTTGGATTGACTGCGGCAAAAGACGACCTTTCAGAGAATGTTCATTCTCCGTCACGAATGGCTCGATTTCTGTTGTGATAAATAGTACTTTCTTTGCTTTCATTACATCTTTTCTTCCTGTAGTGTACAAAAAGTAATGCAAAGGTACGCATTTTTCTTGAGAAAACAGTCTTTTTTTTTGTTTAATTAAGAAAATTACGGCTCAAATGGGAGGCTGTATTGGGAATTTTTCAATTCTTCGAGTTGGAATGGTCCCGTTGGAATTTTGCGCCGGAGCACGTCAAGTGTGAAGTCAACTCCTGCAATGATGCCGTAACTGCGCATGATTGTCTCAACGGTTTTGCGTGCCAATTCTGGGTGATTGTTCTCTTCGCTCAGATGGCACAGCCACACGTTCTTGAGTTCCTCATGGAAGCTTTCAGCCAGGGCTGTGGCTGCTTTCTTGTTCGACAGGTGTCCGTGTCCGCTGGCAATCCTTTCCTTTAAGACTTCTGGATAGCGCCCCTGCTGCAACATCTCTTCGTCGTAGTTTGTTTCGAAGATGAGGTGGGTACACTTACCGATATATTCCTTGACATAATCAGTTGTGTCACCCACATCGGTCATCACAGCAAAACGGTATTCGCCCACTTCGATGTAATAGCCCACATTCTCCGACGCGTCGTGAGGAATTGGAAACGCTGTGATATTGAATGAACCCACATGGAAGGTTTCGTGCAGTTCCACATTGTGCCGCTCTTCCAAGGGAATCTTGACAGTTGCCTGCCAGTTCTTATCCATTCCCTCGTGCACCAATCTTGTGGCATAGACAGGAAGGTTGTATTCCTTGCTGATTTTTCCAGCGGCTTTGATGTGGTCGGCATGGTCATGGGTGATGAGAATGGCCTTCACCTTTCCCAATTTCATGCCATATTCCTGCATGCACTTTTTGAAGCGACGGAGACTGATGCCACAATCGATGATGATAGCATCCGTCTCGGTCGCCAGATAGTAACAATTGCCGCAACTGCCGCTTCCGAGGCTGAAAAAAGTTAGTGGCATTTGTTATTCCTTTGGCAAGTTAAGTGCAATGAAGTCTTCGTCTAATTGTTTCTGATCCACAAACGATGGGGCATCAAGCATCACATCGCGTCCACTGTTGTTCTTTGGGAAGGCGATGCAGTCGCGGATAGAGTCGAGACCTGCAAAAATGCTCACCCAACGGTCGAGACCGTATGCCAAACCACCATGAGGAGGTGCGCCATACTTGAAGGCATTCATCAGGAAGCCAAACTGCTCCTCTGCTTTCTCTGGGGTAAAGCCCAATATCTCGAACATCTTAGCTTGCAATTTAGGATCGTGAATACGGATGGAACCGCCACCTACCTCGATACCATTGCACACCATGTCGTATGCATCGGCACGCACGGCAGCAGGGTCAGTATCTAACAGGTGAATGTCTTCGTCCATTGGATGTGTGAACGGATGATGCATTGCCATCAGACGCTGCTCCTCATCACTCCACTCAAACATGGGGAATTCCGTCACCCACAGCAAGGCAAACTTGTTTTTATCTCTCAAACCGAGGCGTTCGCCCATTTCCAAACGGAGTTCGCACAATTGCTTTCTGGTCTTCATGGCATCAGCACCAGAGAGGATGAGGATGAGGTCGCCAGGCTTGGCATCCATCTTTTCCTTCAACACTTGCAAATCCTCTGGAGTGTAGAACTTATCTACAGAGGACTTCACGCTACCGTCTTCCTGAACACGGGCATACACCAAGCCTTTAGCACCAATCTGAGGACGTTTCACCCATTCGGTCAGCTTGTCAATGTCTTTTCTGGTATAAGTAGCACAACCAGGTGCACAGATACCACCGATGTAGGCAGCATCGTCGAACACAGCAAAGGTCCCCTTCTTCAACACGTCATCCAGTTCTACAAACTCCATGCCGAAACGCATATCAGGTTTGTCTGAACCAAAACGCTTCATACACTCAATCCAAGGCAAGCGCAGGAAGTCACCTTCAATCTCCACGCCTCTCAACTCTTTGAACAGGTGCTTCGCCATACCCTCGAAGGTTTGGATGATGTCCTCCTGGGTCACAAATGACATCTCGCAGTCGATCTGTGTGAACTCTGGCTGACGGTCAGCACGCAAATCCTCATCGCGGAAACACTTCACAATCTGGAAATAACGGTCGAAACCAGCCACCATCAGCAACTGCTTCAAAGTCTGGGGAGACTGGGGCAGGGCATAAAACTGGCCGGGGTTCATGCGAGAGGGCACAATGAAGTCACGGGCACCCTCTGGAGTGGAGCCAATCAGCATAGGGGTCTCCACCTCCAAGAAACCGAGATTGCTCAAGTAGTTTCTTACAGCAATACAGAACTTGTGACGCAATTCAAGGTTCTTACGAACAGCTGCACGACGCAAGTCCAGATAGCGATATTTCATGCGCAGGTCATCGCCGCCATCTGATTGATCCTCAATAGTGAAGGGTGGGGTAATGGACTCATTCAGCACAGTCAACTCACTCACCTCAATCTCGATGTCACCTGTTGGCAGGTTCTTGTTCTTGCTGTAACGTTCAGCCACAGTGCCCGTTACTTGAATCACGAACTCGCGACCCAATTTATTGGCACGTTCGCACAACGCCGCGTTCGTCTCTTCGTTAAACACCAACTGCGTAATACCATATCGGTCGCGCAAATCAACAAAAGTCAGCGCACCCATCTTTCTCGTACGCTGCACCCATCCTGCAAGTGTTACCTGCTTGCTAGTGTCAGAGAGTCTCAGCTCTCCATTTGTATGTGTTCTATACATATTATATATGTGTTATTTTTTCGCAATGGTGCGGCGACCATCATTATCTTTTGTGGTGGTCACTGCATAATATTTTAGAAGTTTCTGAAATTGTTATGGGCGGGTTTCACTGCCATGCACTCCATCTCAATGAGCCAAGTAGGTCGGCAGACAGGGGCAAGAGTGATAACGTATGGCATATTAGGAAATTTCTCGTCAAACATCTGCTTGACAATAGGATAATCGGCACAATCGCGCAAGTAAACCACAATCTGCATGACGTCGTCGTAGGTCATGCCGCCTTCTGTAAGGAGCGCCTCGACGTTTTCCCACATACGGAAGGTCTGTTTCTTGACATCGCCCACATGAATCACCTCACCATGATTGTTGATGGATGCGGTACCTGAAATGTAGATGTGGTTGCGGTCACCGTATTGCATGAGGGTGGCTCGCTCGAAGGTAACACCATATTCGATAGTGCGGTTCAAGTGAGTCAGCGCATGGAGGTATCGTTGCTGTTCTGGTTCGAATCCAGTCATAGCATAACTGCCAAGTTGGATAAGTGCCTTGGGATCGGCTGGTGTGCCGCCAATACCAGTGGAGGCGATGTAGTGGGTGTCGGGGGTGAGTCCCTGTTCCATGAAGCACTCACGGCGTGATTTCACGAGCCCGTTGTATTGGGTGTCCACATCACGCACGAAGAACCAGGTGCGGATGCAGTTGGCCTCAAGCGTGGCTCCAAAGAGTTTGAGCGTGTCGATGTATGAGAGCATGGTCTTCCATGTCTGCATGTAGGAGGTGTCAACACTGGTGTTGATGAGTCCCATTGTCCAGATATGCTGGTAGCCATTGTGTCTCACCACCGTGGAACCATTCATCTGGCTCACATTGGCACCTCGCAGCAGATAGATCCAAAGGGCTATCTTGGAACCGTCGAGGGGTGATTGCTGGATGTATGAGATGGTGCATTCGTCGTTTTCGCTGATGAGTGGCACCTGGTTGGTGGCATCGCTGAGGAAGTAGCGCTTAAAGATGGGCTTGGCATCTTTCACTTCGTCCATATCGCGCAGTACCTTGACGGCTTGCTGAATGCGTGTGAATTGTCCCTCGAAGAGTTCACCACGTGGCTCGACATGGAGAATGGCATGTATCTCGGTCACCTCTCCTGCCGTGAAGTGAGTCAGTTCGATGCGGGCACCAATTTCTTGTATATTTTTTGACTGATATTCCATAATGACTGCAAAGGTACGGATTTTCAGTGAAAAGTGAAATAGTATATGTGAAAAAATTGGATTTTTCCGAATGTATGTACCTTAGACGGAGTCAACAATGCGAATTTTATTCTTTTTTCTCATGACAATGGCACTTGCCGCCATGTTCGGGACATGAATCGCATGGACATGAACGCCCTTTGCCTGTGAGCTGGCAAAAGATGTAGTAGATGATGACTCCAAGCGTGATGGCAAGGATGATATAGACGATGATTTCTTGTGTCATGGGATGAGACTTCCGATTTGATAGATCAGCATGGAGGTGAACCATGCGAGGAGGGTAGTGTATAGGATGGTGAATCCAGCCCATTTCCATTGCGTTGACTCGCTCTTGATGCTGATGCAGGTAGGGATGCAGGGAAAATAGAGCAACACGAATACCATGAAGCAGAAAGCGGCAAGGGAGGTCATGCTACTGGTGGCTATGTCGCCATGATAGAGCACAGCCATTGTGCTGGCCACAATTTCTTTGGCCCCGACGCCAGCAATGAGTGCCACACCCTCTTTCCAAGCTAAGCCGCAGGGTTGGATGATGGGTTCGATGAATTTACCAATCTGTCCAATAAAACTGAGCTCCATCTGCTGCTCTTCTGTAGCTTCGGCATGATGGGGAAAGTAACTGAGAGCCCATACCACGATACTTGCCAACAGGATAGTGGTACCCATCTTTTTCAGATATTGCTTACCTTTCTCCCATGTGTGTCGGCTGACGCTCTTGGCTGATGGCATACGGTAAGGGGGTAATTCCATGACGAAGGGACTGCTCTCGCCTTTGACTACAAATCGACTGAATAGTTTGGCCATTAGAATGCTGAACACGATGCCGAGCAAGTACATGCTGAACAGGATGAGGGTCGAATTTTTAGGAAAGAAGGCCGTGATGATGATGATATAGACGGGCAACCGAGCTGAACACGACATGAGGGGTACGATGAGCATGGTGATGAGTCGTGACTTGCGGTCTTCGATGGTGCGTGTGGCCATGATGGCAGGGATGTTGCACCCGAAGCCCATAATCATGGGGATGAAGGACTTGCCATGCAGTCCCATGCGGTGCATGATTTTATCCATGATGAAGGCAGCACGTGCCATGTATCCTGAGTCTTCCATCCATGAGATGAAGGCATAAAGAATCATGATGTTGGGCAGGAATACGATGACACCTCCAACACCGCTGATGATGCCATCGACGATGAGATCTTTGAGCATACCGTCTGACATCCATTGGGTGACAATGGCGCCTAACCAGTTGACGCCTGCATCAATCCAATCCATCGGGTATTGGCCAATGTTGAAGGTGCAGAAGAACATGAGATACATGAGCAGTAGGAAGATTGGATAGCCCCACACCTGATGGGTTACAATGGAATCAATGCGTTTGGTCATGAGGCGCTTGTAGCGCTGTACTTTTTGGAACGTCTCTTTCAAGGCTCCTTGGATGAATCCGTATTTAGCATCGGTAATGGCTGACTCGCTGTCCTCGTCAATCTCTTTGAGGATGTCCTGCTGACAAGCATCGCGCTCAGCCAGAATGTCAGCGGCGTTGTCAAGTTTGCGGATGATACCTTCCACTTGGCGGTCATTCTCTAAAAGCTTGATGGAGAGGAAACGTGCGGAGTAGTTGTGATGAGGCTCTGGGTTTTTGCGGACAAATGCTTCTATGCGTGCAATCTTGTCTTCAAGTAATACCCCATGATTAACGTGTATATGTCTGGCAATCTTCTGCTTACCTTCTGCTATTTGGATGACTTGACGAAAGAGTTCCTTGACGCCCTCACCAGTCTTCCCAACCGTCGGGACGATAGGAGCACCTAACAAAGTGCCGAGCTGATGCATGTCGAGTTGATTGCCGCTCTCACGCAGTTCATCATACATGTTGAGGGCAATAATCATCGGTATGTCCATGTCAATAAGTTGGGTGGTGAGGTAGAGATTGCGTTCCAAATTAGAGGCGTCCACCACATTGATGATGAGGTCGGGGTGCTGCTCAATGATATATTTGCGTACATATAATTCCTCTGGTGTGTAAGCAGAGAGAGAGTACGTGCCTGGCAAATCGACGATGTTGAAGTGATAACTCTCGAAATTGAAATGACCGACTTTTGCATCGACGGTGACACCTGAGTAGTTTCCCACTCGTTCATGAGCACCACTGGCGATGTTGAAGAGGGAGGTCTTGCCACAGTTGGGATTGCCCACAAAGACCACGTTAAGTTCATGCTCCTTTACACGTGCCACCCTGTGTACAATATCTTCGCAGTCGTCGGCAGGAATGCCTGGTTGTTCTGGATGCAGGGCAGCCCATTGCTTCGCCTCTTCCTCGTTGATGACTTCTACCAAATCGGCCTCAGCACGGCGAAGGCTGACTTCATAATCCATAAGTTTGTATTTCACAGGATCGTGTAGGGGAGCATTGAGCACCACTTCCACACTTTGGCCCTTGATGAAACCCATCTCAACAATGCGTTTGCGGAAACCTCCGTGTCCCATCACACGCACAATCACGCCTTTTTCTCCAGTCTTTAATGCTGATAGTTTCATGCTTGTTTTCTATTTGGGTGCAAAGTTACGACCTTTTGACGTGTTGTGCAATACTCAATAGTCGGTAAATTACACATTATGTATAAATAAAAGAAGTTTCATGCCCATCAAGTCGTATATTTTTATTAACTTTGCACACGATCTCCAACGATTTGTATGATTCAGAACTCTTATAAGATATCATAAACAATATATTTATGGAAAGAAAAGTAGCTCTTATCACAGGTGTCACCGGTCAAGACGGTTCTTACCTTTCCGAGTTTCTTTTGGCAAAGGGATATGAAGTTCACGGCACCATCCGCCGCTCATCAGTGGACTATCGTGAACGCATTGCTCATCTTGAAGGCACTCCCAATTTCCACCTTCATTATGCCGATTTGGGTGACTCGATGTCTATGCTCCAAGTGGTGAGTAAGGTGCAGCCCACCGAAATTTATAATCTCGCTGCTCAGTCTCACGTGCAGGTGAGCTTCGATTCTCCTGAGTTCACAGCCGATGTGGATGCTGTGGGCGTGCTTCGTGTGCTGGAGGCTGTTCGCCTTTGTGGATTGGCTGACAAGTGCCGCATTTATCAGGCTTCCACCTCCGAACTGTATGGCAAGGTGGAGGAGGTCCCTCAGAACGAGAACACACCCTTCCATCCTTATTCACCTTATGCAGTGGCGAAGCTCTATGGCTTCTGGATTGTGAAGGAATACCGCGAGGCCTACAACATGTATTGTTGCTCAGGCATCTTGTTCAACCATGAGAGTGAGCGTCGTGGGGAAACCTTTGTGACTCGCAAGATCACTCTTGCAGCTGCCCGCATTGCTCAGGGTAAGCAAGATAAGCTCTATTTGGGAAATTTATCCTCTCTTCGTGACTGGGGTTATGCTAAGGACTACGTGGAGTGCATGTGGTTGATTCTTCAGCAGGAGAAGCCTGAAGATTTCGTGATTGCTACAGGTGTGCAGCATTCTGTACGTGAGTTCGCGTACTATGCCTTCAAGGCCGCAGGCATTGAACTGAAATTTGAAGGTGAGGGAATGGAAGAGAAGGGCATCTGTATTGCTGGTCCTGGCAACCTAGTAGGCAAGACACTCATTGAAGTAAGCCCAGACTTCTACCGTCCCACTGACGTGGTGAATCTTTGGGGAGATCCCACCAAGGCGAAGGAAAAGCTCGGTTGGAATCCTCAAACCACATCCTTCGAACAGCTTGTTTCCATCATGGTGAAGCATGATATGGAAAAGGTGGCTGCTGATCATGTGGCTTCTGTGATGAGAACAAACTTAGCTGAATATTTGGAGAAAGGACTTGTGAAGTAGTGTTATGTTAGATAGGAATGCTAAAATATTTGTGGCTGGACATCATGGTCTTGTAGGTTCTGCCATTTGGAATAACCTCAGAGCCCGTGGTTATGAGAACCTTGTCGGCAAGTCGCATGCTGAGCTTGACTTGCTTGACCCTGTAGCTGTGAAAAAGTTCTTTGATGAGGAACAGCCCGATGCTGTTGTGTTAGCTGCAGCTCATGTTGGTGGTATCATGGCGAACCTTCAATATCGTGCCGACTTCATCTATCAGAACTTGCAGATTCAGCAGAACGTGATTGGTGAAGCTTGGAAGCATGGGGTGAAGAAACTACTCTTCCTTGGTTCTACCTGTATCTATCCAGGCGAGGCTCCACAGCCTATGCCTGAGGATTGTCTGTTGACCTCTCCGCTTGAATACACGAATGAGCCATACGCCATCGCCAAGATTGCAGGCTTGAAGATGTGCGAGAGCTTCAATCTTCAATATGGCACCAACTATATCGCTGTGATGCCGACCAACCTCTATGGTCCTAATGACAACTTCCATCTTGAGAACTCTCATGTGCTCCCTGCTATGATTCGAAAGATTCACTTGGCAAAGTGTCTGAATGAGGGGGATTGGGAAGCTGTTCGCAAGGATTTGGGTCTTCGTCCCGTTTCGATGAAGATTCCTAAGATGGTTGATGGACAAGGTGCACAGAAAGACGCGGAATCGAATGCTACTCAGACTGTGATGGCCACAGCCATGAGCGACGAATACACTATTCTTCAGGTGTTGCGTCATTATGGCATTACGCCCCAAGCTGTCACGTTGTGGGGAACAGGAGCTCCTCTGCGTGAATTCTTGTGGAGCGAAGAAATGGCGGATGCTTCAGTACATTGTCTCCTCAACGTCGATTTCAAGGATGTGATGGACAAGAGTGACTTTGTCATTAATCGCGATGGCATCAAAGAAGTTCGCAACTGTCACATTAATGTAGGTACGGGTAAAGAATTATCTATCAAGGAAGTGGCAGAACGCATTATGCAGGAGATTGGTTTCAAGGGCGAACTCCGTTGGGATTCAACCAAACCCGATGGAACGTTAAGAAAACTCACAGATGTGTCGAAGCTTCATCGTCTTGGTTGGCATCACACCATCGAGATAGACGAAGGCATCCACCGACTCTACGAATGGTATTTGCAGGGCATTTGTATCAATCACAAGCAAGGGTTGTAGAAAAAGGAAAAAAGCAAGAAGATGGGTACTGCAGTACCCATCTTCTTTGTTGGTTGTTGTGATGTAGGGTCAATCACTCTTCTTCGTCTGAGATGTCATCGATGGAGTCAATGTCTTCAATTTGGATGTTGCTCTCATCGGGTTCCTCATCATCTTCCTCTTCTTCGATATCGCCATCGAGCTTTTTCAGTTCCTCATCATCCATGTCCTCCTCTTCCTCTTCTTCTACCTCTTCCTCGATATCCATGTCATCGTCAAACTCTTCGTCTTCTTCTGATTCTTCGATGGTGTGTCTGCGGCGTTTCTTGCGGCCATCATCTTCTTCATCGATGCTGTAATCGATATGGACTTTCTCTACTTTGGGTTTCGGTTTCATGAAGATTCCTTCAATCCAGCCGCCGCGTTCGATTTCAAGCACTTCGTAATCATCTTCTTTGCGGCGGTCGATGATGCCACCTTCCTTGTGCATGATTTTCTCAGGCATGATGGTGCAGTCAACGAAGAAGGCCGATTCGATGATGTCCTGGATTGCGAGAGGAAGTCCCTTCCAGCCTGTGCCAAGGTTGTGGTTGATGAGTTCGAGCACTTCCCATGCTTCGAGATGTTGGATGTTCTCGAGCGTGAGGTCTGTCACCTTGGTGAGGGGATGCTTGCGAATGGCAATGGCATTGTTGCCGTTCTCGTCGGGTGTGGAGAAGACCTCGTAGCCAATGTCTTCTAATTGGTTCACTTTGTTGGCTTCTTCTCTTCTGAGGAACTGGATGTCGAACACCTGCTTGATGATGTTCATGTAGTGCTTTTCGTTCTCAGCATAGTCATCGCGCTTCTTTTTGGCATCGATGATCATCTGGCTGAGTTCGCTGGGTGTTACTTTCCAGACATTCCCTTTGTTGAGGTCGTCGAGCGACATCTTTGTTTTTTGTTTCATTGTGTTATAAAATAAATAATGTGTATTGCATTTCTTACAGATTGGCTGCAAAGGTACAAAAAAATGTGCAACAAATGTAAAAAATGCGAGAGATAGTTATTCGGTTTCATTTATTTTCTCTAACTTTGTAGGTGAGTTTCATTTGAAGAATTAAAAAAGCGAGATTCATTGAATGGCATTTGGTGCATGGTGAAGTAAGAAAATATACAGAGTATGACACATAATAATAATATATTGGTTGCTGTCAGCATATTTGCGCTGACGGGTTTTTCTATGTTGGGTGCTGTATGTGTAGGCTGCCATCAAAACACTCTGGTTTTGACGAGCGAGCAGCATGATTCTATTTTCGAGGAAATACTTGATGTCAATCCTCAACAGGCTTTGTCGTGGGCTGACAGCATGGAGGCGGTTAAGGCTGAGAGTCAAGTGAGAGTCGCATTCTATCGTGCGAAAATTTATAACGAATTGGGACAGAAGCAGCGGGCTGAGGAATGGTGTGACAAGGCGCTGGAGGGGGACGATTTACAGGAAGAGAGCAGCGAACTCTTCTATGCTGCTTCTGACTTGAAAATCAAAATCCTGACCTATAAGGATGAGTTTGAAGAGGCACTGGAAACTGCACGGACGGTCTTTGATATCAGTCGCTCGGACACATCGCCCGAAGGAATCCAATGGTCGGCTGTGCTGTTGCATGAGTTGGGGTATTGTCAGATGCAATTGGGCGATTATCATGAGGCTGAGAACAGTTTCAGTCAGGCTTACATCGCCTTGAAGCAGATGGCCTGCTCCTCTCCCAACTATGATAATTTGCTTACTTATGCCCGTGTGTCGTACAACATCTTGGATGCCTATACCAGCACGGGGCAGTTAGAAAAGGCCAGTGAATGGGTGCCATCGACGGAGGAAGCTGTGATGGAGTTTGTCTCATCGCCTGATTGCTCTGAGGATGAGCGAGTGGATTATTTGGGTGGTCTTACCCTGCAGAAAGCACTGATTCTGGTTCAAACAGGTCATCGCGAGGAGGCTGATGCCCTTTACGCTGAAGTGCTGAATTCGGATTATGCTGAAACGGCGTTGGGCGTTTTGGAGCGTTGCAGTTATCTGGAGAAGGCTGGCCGTTATGATGATATCACAGAGATGATGCCGCTCATCGACTCAGTAGCTGCCACATGGGGCACTCCTGCTACCTTTGAACATCTGGAGAAATATCGTAAGAATTAATAAGCAATAAAACACAATTTAACAAGATGAAAGAATTAGCTCTGAAGTATGGCTGCAATCCCAATCAAAAGCCATCACGTGTGTATATGGAGGAGGGTGAACTTCCTATCGAAGTGCTCAATGGCCGCCCTGGTTACATTAATCTGCTTGACGCATTTAATAGTTGGCAGTTAGTGAAGGAACTGAAGGCTGCCACAGGCATGCCATCAGCTGCATCGTTCAAGCATGTGAGCCCTGCAGGAGCTGCAGTAGGTGCTCCACTAAGCGACACGCTGAAGAAGATTTACTTTGTGGATGACGTGAAGATTCCACTCACTCCCATAGCCACGGCTTATGCTCGTGCCCGTGGTGCTGACCGTATGTCTTCATTTGGCGATTTCATTGCACTGTCTGACACTTGCGACGAAGCCACAGCCACCCTCATCAAGCGTGAGGTGAGCGATGGCATCATCGCTCCTGACTACACACCAGAAGCTTTGGAAATTCTGAGGGCTAAGCGTAACGGCACCTATTGTGTCATTAAGATGGATCCAAACTACACGCCTGCACCCATCGAGCGTAAGCAGGTGTTTGGCATCACTTTCGAGCAGGGCCGTAACGAGATTGACCTTACGGGAGACAATCTCTTCGAAAACATCCCAACGGACAACAAGGATATCCCTGCTGATGCGAAGCGTGATCTGAAGATTGCGCTTATCACCCTGAAATACACGCAGTCAAATTCTGTTTGCTATGTGAAGGATGGTCAGGCCATCGGCATTGGTGCTGGTCAGCAGAGCCGTATCCATTGTACACGTTTGGCAGGCAACAAAGCCGATATTTGGTGGCTGCGTCAATGTCCGAAGGTGTTGGCATTGCCTTTCAAGAGCGACATCCGTCGTGCAGACCGTGACAACACCATCGACGTCTATATCGGTGATGAATATGAGGATGTGCTTCGTGAGGGCACTTGGCAGAACTTCTTCACCGAGAAACCTGAGCCACTCACTGCGGCAGAGAAGAAGGAATGGCTGAAGAAGAACACCAATGTGTGTCTTGGCTCGGATGCATTCTTCCCATTCGGCGACAACATCGAGCGTGCTCACAAGAGTGGTGTACAATACATCGCTCAGGCAGGTGGCTCTGTGCGTGACGACAATGTCATCGAGACCTGCAACAAGTATGGCATCGCTATGGCATTCACTGGCATTCGCCTCTTCCACCATTAATTTTATGGCATCAGACAGCGAAATCCAGTATGCCATCATGAATGGCATCAACTTCAGTAAGGCGAAAAGCGAGAAAAAAGACGACGCCAACAAGGTGAAGACCAAGGCTCGCAAGAAAGCCTATCAGACAGGTTCCCACAAATCGGGTGCGGCGAAGCATAAGGCGGAGATACGTCAGCGAGTAAAGAACCGTGCCTCTCAACGGAAAGGATAAATGACCGTGCGTGGGTGCATCCTTCTGTGTTTACTGCTCAGCATCATTGCGTGTGACCCCTCTGGGTCTGGCAATACTGCTGAGCAGTCTCCGTATGCTACCCACAACACGAATGGCAACCCTCATTTCGACTTGCCCGACATTCAGCAGAATGGTGAACTCATTGTCTTGACACTCTATGGTCCTGAAAGTTACTTTGAATTTCGTGGAGAGGACTTTGGTGTGCAGTTCATGATAGCCCGCGAGTATGCTAAAAGCATCGGTGTAAGTATCCGGGTGGAAATGGCTCGAAATCAGCAAGAACTATTGTGGAAAGTCATGAATGGCGAGGGTGACTTCATCGCCTTCCAAATGGATTGTACCGACTCGCTCAGCACTCAGCTCGACTTTGTGGGAGAGAGGGTATTGTCTACCTTCATGGATAGTCTTTCTCAACAGCGTAAGGATGCTTTGCTCTGTTCACGTCAGCATGCGGCATGGGCAGTCAGAAAGGATTCGCCTCTCTTGTCTGCTTCGTTGTCGAAGTGGATGCAGCAACACCATCAGGACTTCTTTGCCTACACGACCATCCGCATCAAATCGAGTGGGGGACGCACCTACACTCCTCGTCGTAAAGTGTCCTCGCCAATACAGAATGCTTCCAAGGGACAAATCTCGCTCTATGATGACCTCTTCAAGCAGTATTCTCTTCAATGTGGATGGGATTGGCGACTGATGGCTGCACAAGCTTATCAGGAATCGACATTCGACCCACAAGCGGTGTCGCATATGGGTGCGATGGGCTTGATGCAGCTGATGCCAGGTACAGCACGCGATGTGGGTGTCTCGCAGTCAGAGGTGTTTGAACCTGCCAGCAATGTGCGTGGTGCCACGAAACTCATTAATCAACTCAACACCCACTATTCGTTCATCACCGATGCAGATGAACGTCTCAACTTCATCTTGGCAGCCTATAATGCGGGGCCTGGTCATTTGGATGATGCACGGGCTCTGGCTGAAAAATATGGAAAGAATCCCAATGTGTGGTTGGGCAATGTGGATGTGTTCGTGTTGAAGATGAGCGAGCCTGACTATTACAATCAGCCAGAGGCGAAGCACGGCTATTTCAGAGGCTCTGAGACCTACGACTATGTGAACAGCATCCGTACCCGTTGGGGCGAATACAAACAGAAAATCAGACGCTAACCCCAACTTCAATATTTCAACTCTTCAATCCTTCAACACTTCAATTCTATAATGAAACTTCCGCATCCGCTCGTTGCATTGATTCCCATCCTGGTGCTGATAGGCATGTTAAGCACGGTGATTTACCTCTTCGGTAGTGACTCACTGAGTGGTGGCAGTCAGATTGCCCTCATCATGGGTACTGCTGTCTGTGTGGCCATCTCTATGACGGTTTATCGAGTTCCTTGGAAAGCATTCGAACAGCGCATCACAAAGACGATTGGTGATGTGGCTATCACATTGCTTATCCTATTAGCTGTGGGCATGCTCTCAGGGTCTTGGATGATTAGCGGTGTAGTGCCCACCTTGATTTATTATGGTGTGCAAATCATGTCACCTCAGTTCTTCTTGGTAAGTGCTTGCATCATTTGTGCCCTTGTGTCCTTGCTTTCAGGCAGTTCTTGGACAACGGTAGCAACGATAGGTGTGGCGCTCTTGGGCATTAGTGAGGCATTGGGCATCAGTACGGCTTGGACAGCAGGTGCCATTATTTCAGGGGCTTACTTTGGCGACAAGATGTCACCGCTTAGCGACACTACTATCTTGGCTTCATCCATCACAGGCACAGACCTCTTTGTCCATATCCGCTATATGATGTACACCACTGTGCCCACCTTCCTCATCACGCTCACCATCTTTTTCATTGCAGGATTTGGCAATGGAGAAGGGACGGAACTGCATGTAGCGGAATATACGGAAGGGTTGGCTAATACTTTTAACATCTCCCTCTGGACATTACTGGTTCCTGTTTTGACGGGCATTCTGATTTCACGTAGGATTCCCTCCGTCATCACACTTTTTGCCTCAGCCATCTTGGCAGGCATCATGGCACTCATCATGCAGCCTCATATTCTTTGTCTGATATCCAATACAGAAGAGCTTTCCTCATCGATGTCGTTGGTGAAGGGATTGGCAATCACTTATTATGGTGCCACGGCTGTTGATACAGGCAGTGCAGCCCTCAACGACCTTATCTCTACAGGTGGTATGGCTGGCATGCTCAATACCATTTGGCTCATCCTATGTGCCATGTGCTTTGGTTCCGTGATGGTGGCAAGTGGCATGATAGAGAGCATCACTCGGGTCATCATCCGTTTTGCCAAAAGCCGATTCAGCCTTGTCTCCACAACGGTAGGTACAGGTCTTTTCCTCAACATCACCACAGGCGACCAATTCATCTCCATCGTACTTACTGCCGATATGTATCGCAATGCCTATCGTCAGCAGGGTTACGAATCCCGTCTGCTCAGTCGTACGACTGAAGATGTCGCGACGGTCACTTCAGTGTTGGTGCCATGGAACACATGCGGTATGACCCAGGCTGCTGTGTTGGGGGTGCCTACACTCGTCTATCTCCCATACTGTTTCTTCAACATCATCAGTCCGTTGATGACATTGTTCATTGCGGCGATAGGGTGGAAAATCAAAAAAAAATCTTGTTAAACGTTTATTCCTCAACGTCAAGGTCGGTGGGCTTCTCAAAATCTGGATTAGGAGATATGCTCTCGAAAACGTGCTGGAAGATTTCGGATGCTTGCGATAGAGAGATGCTGTCGGAAACCATAAAAATACTGCTGATATACCCGTTGACACATTTGCCACCATCGATGTAGTAATCTCCATCGACATCTTTCCATTTCAGAATATAGTGGTCGTGTCCCTTAATAAGTTCTTGTTCGGTGTTGATATTGCTTTTGTACCTATTTAGCTGCCACACGCAGACTTCATCGAGTTTTTCTTCAGACATGAGGAAATCATATCCTACTTCGCAGTTGATGCCCATGCTTTTCTCTGCATTATAAAACTTGATGAGGCCAGAAATGGAGGAGTCTGTTGTCCATGTGGTAGGAACTTCGAAGGTGAATGGAAGTTGGGAGTTCGTATAGACTTTATATTCTAACTGCTGCTCGCAAGCGGTAAGACCAGCTATGAGGAACCATGCCACGAAGAGCATGTTGAGTATTGTGCTTATCTTGTTCATTTCTGTTATTATAAATTGGGTTGTCGCTATTGGAGCCGCATTGAGTATCGACGCGGGTAGCGGAAAAGAATAGCGAGCAGGAGTGCTACGCCGATGAGCATGGGGTAATATAGATGTGGAATGATGACGATGGGATTGAGGTCAGAGAGTCCTGCTGCAATGAGCACTTGAGCCCCATAAGGAAGGAGTCCTTGTGCAAAGCAAGAGGCTGTGTCGAGAATCGATGCAGATTTGCGAGGATTGATATGGAATCTGTTGGCGATGTCTTTCGCAATGGGACCTGTGGTGATGATGGCTACGGTGTTGTTTGCTGTGCATAGATTGACAAGGCATGTAAGGGCGGCGATGCTCATTTCTCCGCCTCGGGCTCCATGAATGTTGCGTGTCAATGCCTTGATGATAAGGTCGATGCCGCCGTTGTGGCGGATGATTTCAAGCATGCCGCCAGCAAGGATGGTGACGATGATGAGTTCGGACATACCCATCATTCCTTCGTTCATACTGCTGAACCAACCAAAAAGGTCGTAGGTGCCGAGACAGATACCGATGATGCCAGTGAGGAGGATGCCAATGCTCAAGGTGAGGAGTACGTTCAAGCCGCAGATGGCGAGGATGACGACTGAAAGATAGGGGAGGATGAGCCAGAAGTTCACCTCGCCCACTTCTGTTGGGGTACAGACGCTTTCACCTATCAAGAAATAAATGAGTAGCATCAACACTGCCACGGGAGCGACGATGCGGATATTCACCCTGAACTTATCTCGCATGCTGCATCCTTGGGTCTGTGTGGCCACAATGGTGGTGTCGCTGATGAAGGAGAGGTTGTCGCCGAAATAAGTGCCACCCACAACAAGTCCTACCATCAGGGGAATGGAGATGTCAGACTGTTGGGCAATGCCGACAGCCAGAGGCGTGAGGGCTGCAATGGTGCCACAGCTGGTACCGATGCTGAGTGAGATGAAACAGGAAGCTAAGAAGATGCCTGGCAAGATGGCTTGCTCAGGCAGGTATTTCAATGCGAGATTGACGGTGGCATCTACAGCCCCTATCATCTTGGCCGATGCGGCGAAGGCTCCAGCTAAGATGAAGATGGCGAGCATGAGCATCATGGTGGAACTGCCCGATCCTTTGGCAAAGATGCTGATGCGTTCATTCATCGTTCCCTTCACAGTCAGCAAGGCATACACCGAACTGATCAAGAATGCCACAGCAATGGGCACCTTGTAAAAATCCTGTGCCACAATGCTGGTGACCAGATAGAGGACAAGGAATACGATGAGAGGACTGAGCGCTTTCATGGAATATCGTATGAATGGTTACAGAGTCACACCATTTTTGAAGATGGCGATTTCCTGATAGTTCTTTTTTTCATTCCAGGTCTGTTCGCCACTGGCTATCTCGATGACTTTCTGTGCAAATCGCTTGAAGACATCCACCATCGGTTCTCCTTCCACGATTGTGCCTGCATTGAAGTCAATCCATGTAGGTTTGTTTTGGGCGAGCGTGCTGTTGGTGCTCACTTTCATGGTGGGGACGAAGGTTCCAAAGGGAGTGCCACGCCCTGTTGTGAAGAGCACGATGTGACAGCCTGCTGATGCCAATGCTGTTGATGCCACGAGGTCGTTGCCTGGAGCGGACAGGAGATTCAATCCTTTCTTCGTGAGGCGTTCGCCATAAGGAAGTACACCTTTTACGGCGCTTTTGCCACATTTCTGTGTGCATCCCAGCGCTTTCTCTTCGAGGGTGGAGATGCCGCCTGCTTTGTTGCCTGGCGAAGGATTCTCACCTACAGGCTCACCATGAGAGAGGAAATAGTTCTTAAAGTCATTGACGAGTGAAACGGTCTCATTGAAGAGTTCTGGTGTTTCGCAGCGGTTCATGAGGATTGTCTCTGCTCCAAACATCTCTGGTACTTCGGTCAGCACGGTTGTACCGCCTTGGTTGACGATGAAGTCACTGAAGACACCGAGGAGTGGATTGGCTGTAATGCCAGAGAAACCGTCAGAACCACCACACTTCAGTCCCACACGGAGTTCGGAGAGTGGAATGGCTTCGCGTTTTTCCTTGGCGGCGAGGCTATAAAGTTCGCGCAAGATGTGCATGCCCTCCTCCACTTCATCGCCTTCCACCTTTTGGCTCACCATGAAGCGGATACGTTCCTTGTCGTACTCGCCCAGGAACTCCTCAAATTGGTCGGGTTGATTGTTCTCACATCCTAATCCCACAACGAGCACAGCACCTGCATTGGGGTGGAGCACGAGGTCACGCAGCACTTTGCGGGTGTTTTCGTGGTCGTCAGAGAGCTGAGAGCATCCATAGTTGTGGGGATAAGCCACGATGCGCAGCTGTTCAGCATCAGCAGGTATCATCTGACGGAGTGGAGAGTCGGGGTTGTAAAGTTCGTGGGTGAGACGACCTGCCAACTGATTGACTATGCCATTCACACAACCTACGGTCGGCACAATCCATACTTCGTTGCGGATGCCTACCTCGCCATTCTTGCGGCGATAGCCTTGGAAGGTGAGCTGTTCCTTCGTGAACCACTCCTCATAGGCAGGATTGGTCAGTTCGTCTTTGCTGACAGGATTGTAGGTGTAGTCGAGCAAGCCAGCGAGGTTGGTCTTGATATGGTCGTGGCAAACCCAGTCACCCTGCTTGTGATTCTCTTTCAGATGTCCGATGGGATAGCCATATTTGATGACGTTCTCTCCTGCTGCAAGGTCGTTGAGGAGAATTTTGTGTCCTGCAGGCACGTCGTTATTGAGTTTAATCTGTTGTCCTTCCACTTCGATGGTTTCGCCAGCCTTGAGAGTTTCGATGGCGACAGCCACATTGTCGGCAGGATTGATTTTGATGGTTTTCATTGTATGTATAGTTATCGATGTATCGTATTAAAGTGCTCTGTATTCTTTGGGCGTGTAGCCAGTATGTTGCTTGAAATACTTGGCGAAGAAACTCTGATTGGGAAAATGGAGGTGGTTGCTCACATCCTTGATGGATATCCCATCCGATCTCAGCATGGTCTTGGCTTCGAGCACCACAAATTGGTTAATCCAATCGGTTGCATATTTGCCACTGACCAAATAGACCACACTGGAAAGATATTTTGGGGATACGCACAGTTTGTCGGCATAAAATGAAATGTTTCTGTGCTTGCTGTAATTCTCCTTCACTGCATCCATAAACAACATAAACAATTCGTCTTTGCGGTTCATGGGAAGGTTCTTCCCTAACTTTCCGATGGCTCTGCCAAATTCCTGAAAGACATTGCATTGCATGATGCGCAGATAAGCCTTGGCCACATCCTCCTTATATACGTATTCCTCGTCGAGCAATTTCTCTTTCAACGCTTTATACAAGGATATGTTCTCCTCCAGTTCTTCGGGCGTAGGGTGGTGTACGGGGTGTTCTTTCAGTTGGGTGAAAAACTCGACTCCCGTTTTGATATTGCCCACGAACTTGAGAAATGTGGGTGATACAGAGATGAAAAGGTATTTTGAGCCACGATGTAACTTCTTCAGTTGGAAGAAACTTCCAGGCAGAAATAATGCTGTGTCTCCCGATTTGAGTGTATATTCTTTCAAGTCTATTTCCATATCAATCTGTCCTGACAAGCAGATGATACTGATGGACATGGTCACTTGGACGGGAAAACTCGGGTGTTTAGACTCCTCGATGTCATCCCCGTCCATGTTGTCTGTAAGGACCACTTTTCCTGGTATCTGAGCAAAGCGTTTGTCAGTAGGAAACTGTGAAAGACTCACTTTCATGATTTCTGGAACACTCATAATAGGCTAATTATTTAATCCGATGGCAAAGTTACGAAGAAATAATAAAAAAATAGGAGAAACTTGTAAATTTCTCCTATTCTCTGAACATATTTCAATATTTATGTGTCATTTGTTCTTTTAGACTACTTCAAAGCAGCTTTAGCCATGGTTGTAGCTTGATCGTATGCCTTCTCCCAATCCGTGTCGATGCAGAATGGAGTCAAGGTCGATTTGTCATTCACGTAGGCGTTCACTTTCTCCTTGTCTGTGTCCTTGAACAGAGGGTTGAACTTGCTGGCATCGGTGTAAATCTTCAAGATTTCCGTGCGTTTAGCCATCGACATGGTACGAGCCTTCTCCAGATTCACTTGGAAATCGGTGATGAAAGATGACATGTTGACGGCTTGGCTGTCATAGAAGTAAGCATCTTTGTCAAGACCACGCTTCTTCACCATCATGGAGATGTAGTTGAGGGCAGTCACCTTAAACTGGTTGATTTGGATTTCCTCGTCAGAAGATGCCGGATTGTTGACAATAGCGGTAGCTCTGTCGTGTACATTTTTGAACAGGTCTTGTGCCTGCATGCCTGTCACTGATGCCATCAGCACAAGCAGAGAAAGAAGCATTTTTTCCATTTGTATATTACTTGCTTTATCAATTAGTATTCTTGAATGATGTTGCAAAGTTACTCATTATCAAGCATCTTGAGAAGGATTGTGCACGAAAACTCTTCTTTATTAATGATGTTTAACATTTATTGGCCTGCAAACTCGCTGATATCGTAATTATTGGACACAGCCAGGCGGGCACAATTCTGCAAAAGCCGGCGGTTTGAGTTGTTCACCTGGCCGATGTCCTCAGCTTTGCCGTAAGTCGTCGTGTCTTCGCGCAGGTTGCGGTTCAGGCAGGGGGCAATGATGCTCTCGAAGAATGTGCAGGCCAGCAGATAGCGTCCGGCATAGAGGTTGATGTGGGTGCCGTCACGTGTCAGCTCATTGTCGATGTTCAGGGCCTCCACGTTTCGGGCATTCTGCACGGCGGTTCCGCAGGGGATGATGACATCAATGCCCGACGTGACCTTCATCTTCTTCACCGCTTGACAGATTTTCTTCCACATGTTGGTGGGTGTCTTATATTTCGCGATGCTCTTATTGTTCGATGCGTATGCCCATATCTCGTTGAAAGCGAACGTTGTGCGAGGCGAAATCCTGTTGATGTTGTATGCCTGGATCAGCTTGGCCAGATAAGGCTCGTAGGTGTTGGCATCACCCGAATCCAACGAGAACTGCTGAAATACCACCACGTCGTAGGGAAACCTTTGCATCACATCCCTGATGCTCACCGCTTTCTCCAGCACTTGTCCACCAAGCATGTTGAAACGGTGCAGTTCATACACGGCCTCTCCGCTTTTGTAGTTCTCGTAGTGCCCTTTCAGCGAGCATGCAGCCTTGTAGAGCACATATACGTTCACATTTGCGATGCCCATCGATCTGAGTATTTCGGGGAGGGCAGTGCTGGTGTCGATGGAGAAGGAATTGCCGATGAAGAGGATGTCTAACTTCTGGGGCATGTAGGGCAGGGGAGGATTGCAGAAATAGCTGCTGTTGTTGACGATGACCGAGTTCGTTTCCTCTATTTTCTTTTCCGCTTCCTTTTTCTCCTCAGCCTTTTTCTCAGCCGTTTTCGTCACGTTCAGTTTGTTCACCACAGGACTCTTCGCCGTGGCAGTTGTCGCAGACTTCTTAGTGGTTTGTGTCCGTCTGTTCGTCTGAGCCATTCCCTGCATGCCTAGCGCAACGAAGGCCATTATCCATATCAATCTTTTCATGTTCTTCCAAATTAAATCGACTGCAAAGGTAGTGCAAATCGAGCGAAATACCAAAGGAAAACAGTTATTTTTGTATTTCCGAGATGCAGCTTACCTTCGAGCGAAGCTCAACGGTACGGATAAGTGAAAAGTTAAAAATATAAAATCAGTTGAGCCTGACCTTGATGCCTGCCATGAGCCAGAGGCCTGGTTGGAGGACGTTGGCGAAGTCGTAGTACTGGTGGTTGGCGAAGTTGTTGGCCTGCACGTAGAGGGAGTAGAGTGGGGCTGTCCATTGCACTTTGAGGTCGAGGGTGGCGTATGTGCCAAAGGATTGGGGAAGCCCTGTTTGGGCATTGTCGAACTCGCCAGAACGGTTCTTGAGGGAGAAATCCCATTGAGCGGAAAGACGGCTGACGATGCGAAGATTGAGTGAGGCGACCAGCTTGTGGCGAAGGAAGGTCATGCGTGAGACATAGTTGGCATCTTGCTCCTGATGGACTCGGTATTTGTAGTTGTAGCAATAGCCGAGGGTGAGGCGCTGGAGGAGGGAGTTCTCGCCTTGAACTCGGGCGAAGTCGATGGTGGCCAACGCCTCGGCGCCGATGTTGTCGATGTCGCTGTTGGCTGTCTCGTAGTAGTCGGCATTGGCGTACTTCACCCAGTCAATCATGTCTGTTCCGTGGCGATAGAAGCCCTTGGCTTGGAGACGATAGAAGGTGCCAGTATAGGAGGCACCAAGATGCCAGTCGGTGCTCTTTTCGGGTTTCAGACGGAGGTTCCCTTTTAGTCCTGGACCATTGTAGTAAATGTCTGTGTATGTGGGTGTTCGTAGACTTTTGTTGAAGGAAACGAAGAATTTCCAAGCATTGTTGGGACGCCATGCGAGATCGATGCCTGGATAGAGATGCATGCCGCCTTCGACGGAGGTGTTGTGGTTGGCAAGCATGCCGACAGAGAGGGTCAAATTCTCCAGCAGGATGTCGTGCTCCAGATAGAGGCTGAGGTTGCTGCGACCGTCTTTATATTGATAATGTTCGTCGTGGCCAGGCACTTTGTATTTGTGCTGGTCGACTGCTGGAATTTCCTTGCCAAGTCGGGTGGAGAGGATGTTCTCACGCCGATATTCGAGGCCGATGGCGGTCTTGCCAAGTGCCCACGTGGTGTAGGCATTGGCACTGGCTCCATAGACGTTGGTCTGATGGAAGTTCTGATAGGCTTGGGGATTGGCACGTCGCCATACATAGTGGTCGAGCGAGCGGTTCCAGTAGAGTTGGACAGGTACATGCATCACGCCCCTTGTTCCTTGCTCCTTGCCCCTTGCTCCTTGCCCCTTGCTCCTATACTCTACCCGTGCTGAGAGCAGGTAGCGGCGGTCTTGCTCATATTGTGAGTCGGAACCTGTGCCATAGAAGGTGTTGGCACCATAATTCATCGTGCTGAGACCTGCCTGCCAAGTGGCATCGAAGTGTTCGCTGCGGAATTTTCCGTTCCAGTAGGCATTGCCTTTGTTGAAATCGTCGTTCGAAGTGCCTCCATCGCTTCGAGCATAGCCGCCACTGAGACGTTGATTGAGGTGAGTGTTTTTCAAGGCTAAGAATGCGTTGGCTCCAAAGGTTCCGTATGAGCCGCCTTGCAGATGGGTTCCCAAGTTGCTGACCGCTTCTGTGCGTGTGACAATGTTGATGGCTCCGGCGAAGGCCTGACAGCCATACACGCGGCTGGCTCCTCCTTCGATGACCTCGATGCGCTCGATGTCGTCCACGCTGACAGGCAAATCGACAGTCAAATGCCCTGTGTGGGGATTGCTGATGTTGACACCGTTGAGCAGGACGGTAAGCTGGTCTTCGGTGCCGCCATTCACGCCGATGTCGGTTTGGATGCCGAAGCCTCCGCGTTGGCGTACATCCACGCCAGCAGCGAGTTTCAGCAAGTCGTTCACCGAATTGGCGCTCGACGCCTCGATGTCTTGTCGGTTAATCACTTGCACGAGGCGCACCGCTTTGTCGGCAGGCAGGGGGGCGAGTGTGCCCACCACCTCGGCGTCATCCAGCGTCAGCGTCAGTTCCTCGTCGTCGTCGGTAGGAGCAGAAGGCTGACTGAAGGCCATGATGGCCGCAGCTGAATCGGGACAGGCAACTGCCAATGTGGCAACACTGAGCACGCCGATGCGCACTTCCCTCATCAAGCTGAGGAAGATGGCGTCGCCATGACGAGTGAAGTGTGTCCACACCACCGATTCTGGCTTTCTGAATCTTGATTTGATGTTCATGGGTTGAAAAAATTAAACTATTATTGCCTTTTCAGGTTTCTTTCTGCGTCCATACGGAGCAGGATGAAAAGCAGCAAGGTGAACCCCCACAGGTTGGAGCCTCCATAGGAGAAGAATGGGAGCGGGATGCCGATGACAGGCGTGAGACCCAGCACCATGCCCACGTTGATGAACAGGTGGAACAGGAAGATGCAGAGCACGCTGTAGCCATAGACTCGTCCGAGTGTGTCAGGTTGTCGCTCCGATACGATGATGAGTCGCCAGATGAAGAACAGATAGACCAACAATACGCCAGCGGAGCCGATGAAGCCCTCTTCCTCGCCGACGGTGCAGAAGATGAAGTCAGTGTGCTGCTCTGGCACATAGCGCAGTTTCGTTTGGGTACCATTGAGGAATCCTTTTCCCAAGAGTCCGCCTGAGCCAATGGCGATTTTTGCTTGGTTCACGTTGTAGCCTGCACCACGCAGGTCATCCTTCTTGCCAAGCAGCACTTCAATACGTGTGCGTTGGTGGTCAGCCAGATGGTTGAAGAGGGTGTTGCTCAGGTAGTAGAGCGAGCAGGAGGCGATGGCGAAAAGGGCAATGAGTGCGTATTTGTAGATGTGTGTGTAGAAAGCAAGTCCGATGATGTAGAGAATCATCAGCACGCAGGTGCCCAGCATCACCCAGCAGATATTGAATGGAATGACGAAGATGGAGAACAACATGGCGATCAATGTGGCTCCGTAACATACTGCGGCCATCAGTTTCACAGCCAGCATATTGCGACAATAGACCCACACCATGCCGATGGTGAAGGTCATGGCTAACAGCAAGACGGTGAATTCGCCAACGGAGATAGGCATGTCGGCAATCGTGTCATCGCTGAACTTCATGCCCACCACGAAATAGACCACGCAGGCGAATCCACTGAAGAGCAGAGAACCCGTCATTCCCTCGCGATAGAGCATCAGGAAGAAAGCAAAATAGACGAGGGCGGAACCAGTTTCCTTCTGACCGATGATGAGCAGCATGGGAAGCATGATCAGACCGATGGAGATGGCTATGTCCTTCGTCTTCTGGATGTTGAAGCCATATCTGCCCATGAATTTGCCCAATGCCAATGCCACTGCAAACTTGGCGAACTCGGCAGGCTGAATCTTCTGTCCTCCTCCGATGGGAAGCCATGAGCGTGAACCCTTCGTGTCTGGGGCTATGACGATGGTGATGAGCAACAAGAGCATCATGGCACCGTAGATGACGTAGGCCGCTGTGTCGTAGAAGCGTTTCTCGATGAGCATCAGCACAGCCGCCAACACCAATGAGGAACCGCCCCACACGATTTGCTTGCCCGAATTCGTCTCCCACGAAAAGAGGTTGGGATTGTTGAAGTCGTAGCAAGCACCGCACACGCTGAACCATCCCCACACGATGAGAATCACGTAAAGCAGGATGGTCACCCAGTCGATGCTGAGGAATATGCCTTTGTTGCCTTTCTCTTGTTCAAACATGGTCAGTTTGTTATCTTTCTCTTGTTCCGTAATCAATGTGACGGCTCTGGAAGGATGCCGCCCTTGCTTCGCTGCCTGGTGAGAGTTCTCCGTTGATGTACTGCTCCATCATCAGCGCTCCGATAGGCACACCGAATGTGGCACCAAAGCCACCGTTCTCCACATAGACCGCAATGGCAATCTTGGGGTCATCCTTAGGAGCAAACCCCATGAAAGCTGAGTGGTCCTTGCCTCGGTTCTGTGCTGTACCTGTCTTTCCGCACACCTCGTACATTGACGTGTTGGCACTGCGGCAGGTTCCTCCTAAAACAGCTTTGCGCATACCTTCTGCCACCATCTCGTAGTATTTCTTCTCCACCTTGGTTTTGTGCTTTACCTTCAGACTGTCAGCAATCTGTCCTCCCTCAATGGCCTTGACAACGTGAGGGGTGATATAATAGCCGCGATTGGCAATGGTGGCACCAAGATTGGCAATCTGTAACGGAGTGAGCGTCACCTCACCCTGTCCAATGGCAATGGAAATGACACCTAACGCATTCCATTTACCCAGTCGGCGGTCATAATAGTCCGCATTGGGAATCATACCACGTGCCTCGCCTGGCAAATCTGTGCCCAATCTGTAACCAAAGCCCATCGAAACCATGTAGTTCTTCCATGTGGTCAGGGCATCCTGAATCTTGGGGTATTTCTCGCGGTTGTTCAGCATGTGGTAAAGTCCCCAGCAGAAATAACCGTTGCAGGATGTGGCAATGGCTGGAATCAGTGGGAGTGGGGAACCGTGTCCGTGACAGCCCACTCGCATACCATGGGTGACAAAGCCTCGATAACACGGATACGCAGTGGAGGGAGTGATGATACCCTCTTGCAGGAAGGTCAAACCTTGTGAGGTCTTGAACGTGGAACCAGGAGGATAAGTTCCTGCGATGGCTCGGTTCAGCATCGGTTTCATGGGGTCGCGCTGCATCTCCATCATCTGAGCACCACGCTGCTTGCCCTCCATGCGATGTGGGTCGTAGCTGGGGGAACTGACCATGCAGAGAATTTCGCCTGTCTTGGGTTCGATGGCAACGATGGCTCCCATCTTTCCCTCCATCAACCGTTCGCCCAAGGCTTGAAGTTTGGCATCGATGGAGAGCGTGATGTTTTTGCCTGGCACAGGTTTGCGGTCGAACTTTCCGTTTTGATAATGTCCCTGGATACGTCCACGGGCGTCACGCAACAGCACTTCCACACCTTTAATTCCTCTCAACTCAGGCTCGTAACTGCGTTCTACACCTTGCTTGCCGATGTAATCGCCTGGGTCATAGTAATCGTCATTCTCCACTTCTTTGGGCGACACCTCTGCCACATCGCCCAGCACATGAGCGCAGTAATCAGTAGCGTAGCGTCGGATGGTTCGTTCTCGAACGTTAAACCCATGAAAACGGAACAATTTCTCTTGCAAAATGCTGAACTCCTGACTGGAGATCTGATTCATGAAGAGTTGAGGGGTGTAGGGGGAATAGCCAGGATTCTTGTTGCGATCCTTCATGGTTGACATGCGCTCGTCAAACTGCTGCTTCGTGATACCCATTGTCTTGCAGAAATCGAGCGTGTCGAGATTGTGTACCTCGCGCATCACAACCATCACATCATATGCAGGCTGATTGTACACCAGCAGTTCACCATTGCGGTCGTAGATGACACCACGTGCAGGGAAGATGACATTGTTGAAGAAGGCATTGTTGTCCGCAGATTTCTTGTACTCTCCATCAGACAACTGAAGGAAAGCAAGACGGGTGATGTAGCTCAGAACAATGACTAAAGCTATACCACCAATGATGAACTTGCGGTATTCGTAACGATGACTCTTCATGGCTTCTTACGAAAGGGATGCAGGCGTTTTGCGAGGACGGACTAATAATTCTATGCCGATGATGATGAGGGTGGTCATGACAGAACTACCCATGATGGACATGATGGTTAACTGCCAGTCATTCAGCGTGAAAGCATCTAACAGATAGAATGCTGCATTCAGCATGATCATGAGCAACAGAACGTAAAACGTATAGTTCCAGAAACCCAACGTGTTGAAGGTGGGCGTGAAATCTTCTGCTGCGTCGTGAGGAGTGAATATGTCAAGCAACATGGGCTGGAACATCGCAATCAGCGTGCAGGATGCGGATGCCATACCAGCCGTATTGCTGAAGATGTCGAACAGCAAGCCGATGGAGAATCCCCACAGCAAGATGCTGACACGCGATGTGTTGCGATGGAAACACACCACCATATAGCCTATGATCAAGGGGGTGATATAGCCCAACAGGTGGATATGGTTGCAAACCAACACCTGGAAGAATAGCAAGATAAATAGTCTTAGAAGACGTGAAAAGAATATGGAACTCATCTTACTGTATCGGTTTTTTCTGTTTTCTGATTGTCGGAAGTCTGAGCCCCCATCGTTTCAGCGTATTTCTTCTCCAGTTCTGCTTTGATGATGTCCTCCTCAGCCTTTTGTCTCTTCTCCTGCTCTTCTTTACGTTTGGCTTCTTCTTCAGCCTTCTTCTTCTCTTGACTGATCAAGACGCTGTCTTGCTTGGCTGGGTCGATAGCCATATCCTCCAGCAGACGACGTTCTGGTGAGAAATAATCTGTAATCACAGAAACTTCACGTAGGGTGGGGAAATCAGCAAACAATCTCACTTTCAATCGATAGGACATACCGTCAGAGGAGTCATCGATACCTGTGACGATGCCAATGGGAAGTCCAGGAGGAAAGATGTCTGAATAGCCATTGGTCTCGACAATGTCATTCTTCTTCACCTTTGCATGGCGGGGTATGCTGGTGGCGTATGCCACGTTTGCATAGCCTCGTTCCCATATCAGCGAACCGAAATATTCCGACTCGCGCAGTCGGCAACTCACTTTGCTGTTCACATTCAGCAAGGGCATCACGATGCTGTAGTGGAGGCTGGTCATATAGACGATACCCACAATGCCGCTTGAGCATATCACACCCATTTCAGGACGGATGCCATCAGCTTCTCCTTTGTTGATGGTGATGAGATTGTTAGCCTTGTGCAAGGTGCTGTTCACCACTTGAGCCGGAACGGTGTGGTATTGCGAAGGCAAAGCAGGCATACGTTCCACGCTGTCCTTCTGGAGGGCATCCAACTGCTGGCGCAATTCATAGACCTCCTTGCGGAGTTCTTCATTGGCAGCCTCCATGTTTCGGTTCTCTTCCTGCAGATGAATGTATGACGAAATGCCACTAATGACGTTGTAGGTCGTACCTACCACGTCATTAGCGGTTGTGAAATACACACTTTTCTGATAACCATTGTAACTGAAGAGAAAGACTAAACTTATCACCTCCAGCAAAATGAACAGAAACCAGTGCTTATTCTTGATGATTAAGTCAATCAGTGCGCGCATGGCACGTTTATCTCATGAGGAACTGGAAATTATGAACGTTCTTCAAGGCAATGCCTGTACCCTTGGCAACAGAGTGCAGAGGATCATCATCCACATGGAATGGAATCTGCAATTTTTCGGTTAGGCGCTTGTCAAGACCACGCAAGAGAGCACCACCACCTGTGAGCCAGATGCCGTTCTTCACGATGTCGGCATACAACTCTGGAGGTGTAGATTCCAAAGCTTGAAGCACGGATGTCTCAATCTTGGCGATGGTCTTGTCGATGCAGTGTGCAATCTCCTGATAGCATACGGCAATCTCCAAAGGAAGAGAGGTTATCTTGTTCGGACCATGCACCACGAAATCTTCTGGTGCTTCATCACCCAAATCGGCCAATGCAGAACCCACGTTTATCTTGATGCGTTCAGCCATGCGTTCAGACACTTTGATATTATGCTGGTGTGCCATATAAGTCTGAATGTCGGCAGTCAATTCATCACCTGCCACACGAATGGAGTTGTTGCTCACGATGCCACCCAGAGAGATGACTGCGATTTCAGTGGAACCACCACCTATATCGACCACCATTTGACCCTCTGCAGCCTCTACGTCGATGCCACAACCGATGGCTGCGGCCATTGGCTCCTTGATGAGGTACACATCACGACCGCCAGAATGCTCGGCACTATCGCGTACAGCACGAAGCTCCACTTCCGTAGAACCTGATGGCACGCCAATGACCATGCGGAGGGAAGGAGTGAAAAGGTGATGTCCGGTCTTGACCATCTTCAGCATGCCACGCATCATCTGCTCGCAGGCGAAGAAGTCGGCAATCACACCATCACGCAGAGGACGGCACACACGAATGTTCTCGTGAGCCTTCTCATACATCATTTTGGCTGTGTTACCCACAGCAATCATCTTCTTAGAATCTTTGTCGAGAGCGACAACGGATGGCTCGTCCACCACAATCTTTCCATTATAGGTGATGATGGTGTTAGCGGTGCCGAGGTCCATCGCTATATCTTGTGTCAAAGAGAAAAATCCCATAATGTATTCTTTCGATTTACTACTTGTTTATTTTGCGAAATATGCGTGAATGGCAGTGTCGTAATGGCTGGAAGTAGCGAAAGCACGTTCAGCAAACTGCTTGCGCTGTGCCTTGGTGGTTTCAGCGCCTTGTGCTTTCACTATGTCGAGCAGAGGCTTGTATTCTGCCTTGCTGGGCACGATGACCACATCGTTGAAGTTTTTTGCAGCTGCACGAATCAATGAGATGCCACCTATATCAATCTTCTCGATGATGGTGGGTTCATCGTTGGTCGATGCCACTGTCTCCTCGAAAGGATAGAGATCAACGATCACGAGGTCAATCTCTGGAATCTCATATTTTGCCATTTCCTGCTGGTCGCTCTCCAATTCGCGGCGACCAAGAATGCCACCAAACACCTTCGGATGGAGTGTCTTCACACGTCCGCCGAGGATGGAAGGATATGTTGTCAAGTCTTCTACCTTTTGGCAAGGGTAGCCGAGACTTTCAATAAATGCTTGTGTACCTCCTGTTGAAAGGAATTTCACCCCATTCTTATTCAATTCTGCCAGTAGCTCATCCAGTCCATCTTTGTGGAACACGGATACAAGAGCTGTTTTGATTTTCTTAGTGTCCGCCATTGTGCCCTAATTATAAAATGATTGATATACCTATTGATTTCTCCAACGTCTGTGTGCGCACACACTGTACGCAAACTTTTGCTTTTGGGACTGCAAAGTTAGGCATTTCTTCTGACACATTATTAAAGAAAATAAAAAAAATCCATCTTTGTGAAGAATTTTCTTGGCAGAAAGAAAACTTTCTACTAATTTTGAAGCCGTAAACACCAAAATGCAATCTTTATGAAGCAAATCATACTCTTGTTTTTTATCCTCTGTTCATTATCGGCACAGGCACAATTTTTCTTTGATTTTTCACCTCGTCAGCAGTCGGAACAACGACGCGAGAAGTTGGTGGCTCCAGCTTATAAAAAAGGGATGGAAGGTGTCAAGTCGTTCATCCTCAAAAACTTTAAGCAGCCCAAGGAACGTGAGCGTGTCGATGGCACAATCGTGGTCGCTATGATTGTGAACAAGAAGGGTAATGTGGAAGATGCGCAAGTCGTTCGTTCCGTTTCTTCTGCGTTGGATGCTGAGGCTGTGAGAGTGTGCAAGCGGATGACCTTCAAGCCTGCACAACGTGGCAAGGAGAAGGTGAAGGGACGCATTGACATCACATTCCCCATTCGTAATGGGCGACTTTCATACGTCGATCTGCCCACTACGGAGGTATAAGAAGTGTTGTGTGCTTGATCAGCAGGCGGATGCTTGTTGTACCTACTTCACACCTACATAGATGTCATTGCTGGAGTAGGTTTTCCCAGCGTAGGTGGCATGGAGATTGATGCCCACCGTTTCATTGCCACGTGTCTTGAGGCAATGCACTCGTCCTGTGTAGCGAATCTTCTGACCTGGTTGCAAGGTAGTGGTGAGCGATGGAGAAATGCTGAAGGCCTTGGGGTCGCTCACTTCCAGCTGGATGACAATGTCGCGCAGTATAGATTGGGACGTGTTGGTGATGAATCCTTCCACCTCGATCGTCTCATCCTTGGAGATGTATCCGTTTCCATCCACATCCATGTAGGTCAAATCAGAAAGGCTGACCAAAGCCGATGATGCGGTGTTCCCTGAGACTGTGGCGTCTGACACAGTACCGTTGTAGGCACCGCCTCCTGTCTGATAAGGCACGTTTTGTTCCATGTTTTGGGTGTTGTAGCCTCCGTTTTGTTCTTCGTATCGACGAGCTTCCGCCTTCTCGTTCTCCTCAATCTGGGCGGCAATGCCCACACCCAGCACAGCACCGATGCCCATACCGATGAGGCTGCCTAATGCGGAATTCTCTCCACGGAAATGGCCGTGTCCAGTAAGAAAGCCGACTGCAGACCCTACTTGACTGCCGATGAGGGCGCCATTCAATCCGCCTGCTGCCTGATAAGAACTTGTGCAACTGCTCACCAGCATTGTTACAGCTAATGCTGAGCATGTGAATTTGGTTTTCTTCATTTTCTTCAGTGTTAGTGGTTGAACATTTTCTTAACTTATGCTCTCTCTCTCTGAAATATAGTCGTCAATTAATTTTCTGGCTATCGACATCTTGTCTGGAATGGGTGGGAGATTCTCCCTGTCGAACCATCCTGCCTCGCTCAGTTCTTCTTCTTGCAGACGGAGTTCCCCGCTTACGTAGTCGGCGGTGAAGCCAATCATGATGCCGCAGGGGTAGGGCCAAGGCTGACTGCCGAAATATCTGATGTTCTGTATCTTAAGTCCGACTTCTTCTTCTACCTCTCTCCTCACACAGTCTTCCAGTGTTTCGCCTGTTTCCACAAATCCTGCCACCAGTCCGTACATTTCGCTTCGGCGGAAATTCTTGGCATGCACCAGCAGAATTTGGTCTCCTCTGCGCACTCTCACGATGATGGCTGGACTCACTTGAGGCCACACCTCCTTGCCGCAGTTGGTGCATTGCTTGCTGATGATGGTGGTGCGTTTCATGGGGGCGCCACACATTCCGCAATACTTCGTGTTCGAATCCCAATAGAGGAGCTCTGCAGCCTTACCTGCAGCGTTGTAGAACTTGTAGGGCAACACGTTCCAAGACTCTCTCAGCCCGATGGTCACCCATCCCTCCATGTCATCGGGTGGGGTAGTGAGGCTGTAGCTCATGCAGGGGATACCATCAATCGCAGGTAGCTCCTGCCGAGGTGTCCAGTCCTTCAAGGGGAAGGGAGGCTCGGATGAGCATGGCACTTGATAGCTGTCTCCGTTTTGTTGCAGCAGCAGAGCATTGCTGATGAACACGAACCAGTATTTCTTTTGGGTTTCCATGTCGGTCTGTTGCATTTTCAGCGCCAAAATTAGGCATTATTTGTGATATATGCCCCCTTTTTTGTCTTTAAAATCATTAAAATAGTTAAGTCTCGCGCAATTAGTTGCAAATTATGGAAAAAAAGGGTACATTTGTACTCGATTTTGATAAGCATGAATTTGTATTTCGACAAATAAGGGTGAGAATGAACAACGTAAGTCGCGCGTACATATATATAATAATGACGCTGGCTGCCTCTTTATGCTTCACTTCGGCATGGGCAGACAAGCGTGACAAGAACAAAAAGAACAAGCAAGAGGTGGAGGTTGTGGACATGAGTCCCGATCCCATTGCACGTAAATCACGTCCCGATCGACATCCCCAGGCCTTGGAGATGCCGCGCTTTGCTGCATCTGGTGGTGGTGGAACTGTGGGACGAGGCACGGGAGGCAGTGAGGCGCATGGCATCGATGTGAGCCACTATCAGGGACGCATCAACTGGGACGAGGTGGCGCGTGACCATCGTGTGACCTATGTCTATCTGAAAGCCACAGAGGGTGTGAACACGATTGATGACACTTATGCCTACAATTTCAACGAGTGCAAGCGTGTGGGGCTCAAGGTGGGCAGTTACCTCTTCTTCCGTCCCCATCTCTCCGCTCAAGCCCAGTTCGACCTCTTCAAGTCGAGGGTCAACACCCGTCAGCAGGATCTCTTGCCTGTCATCGACGTCGAAGTCATTCGGGGTGTGTCCGAATCTGTGATGCAGGCGCGACTGCTCGAGCTATGCGACCTTTTCGAGAAGGAATATGGCAAGAAGCCCATCATCTATACGGGTAAGAACTTCTACAACAAGTACATCTACGGCAATCATCGTCTGCGTGCCTACAAGTTCTTCATCGCAGCCTATTCCTTCATCGAGCCCGACCTTTATGGCGACAACGACTACGTGATGTGGCAGTATTCCGCCACGGGTTCTGTCAGGGGCATCCGAGGCAATGTCGATATGAGCCGATTTGTGGGACGACATTCGATCAAGGACATCTTGTATAGATAAAGAAAAAATCCTGTGAGGTTGCTCACAGGATTTTGTTTGTTTGCTGATCGGGGAAGACCACTTTCGGAGTGAAAGTCTTGGCTTCCTCGAAGTCCATGAGGGCGTAGGACATAATGATGACGATGTCGCCGACCTGAACTTTGCGGGCGGCAGCGCCATTCAGACAGATGCAGCCGCTGCCACGTTCGCCTCGGATGACATAGGTGTCGAAGCGTTCGCCGTTGTTGTTGTTGACAATATAGACGCGCTCGCCGGCGATGAGTCCTGCGGCATCCATCAGGTCTTCGTCGATGGTGATGCTGCCCATGTAGTTGAGGTTGGCTTCCGTCACCTTCACACAATGCAACTTCGATTTCAGTACTTCTATCTGCATTTATTTATAATTGATGTTGTCGATGAGTCGGATGGGAGTAGCGCCGCAGAACACGGTGATGCAGCCCTGGATGTGGTCAGCATCGTCCCACGAGGAGACGCTTTCGAGTGTGAGCGCGTTGACGATGTCATAGTACTGCACTTCAAGACTTTCCACCGCATTGATGTCGCTGATGACCTTCTGCTTGGTCTCTTCCACCGAGTGGGTCTTGCTATACTTCACGCTCTTCTTCAGTGCCTTGTAGATGTTGGGCGCGATGGCTCTCTCTTCAGGAGCCAGCAGGGTGTTGCGGCTCGACAGAGCGAGACCGTCCTCCTCCCTGATGATGGGGCAAGGACAGATTTCCAGGCGTTTAGCCCAGTCAGTGTCTTTCTCCACATAGTCAGCCACCATCGCCTTGATGACGGCAATCTGCTGGAAGTCCTTCTCGCCAAAGTAGGCGCGGTCAGGCTCCACCATCATGAAGAGCTTGCTCACGATTTGGCACACGCCGTTGAAGTGGCCTGGACGGAAGGCACCCTCCATCACCGTGTCGGTGGGGGGATAAGAGAACGAGCGGGTGTCAGGTTCCGGATAGACTTCCTCCACCGATGGGGCGAACACATAGTCAGCGCCGATGCTCTCCAGCAGGGCGCAGTCGGCCTCCAACGTGCGAGGATAAGCCGCCAAGTCCTTCTTGTCGTTAAATTGGGTAGGGTTCACAAATACGCTCACCACAGTGGCGCCGTTTTCCTTCACGCTGCGGCTCACCAACGAAGCGTGTCCGGCATGGAGCGCGCCCATCGTTGGCACGAGTCCAACGGCCTTCTTGTCACTTCTCAGGGCAGAAACCTTCTCCTTGAGTTCTTTCACAGAATTGATGATTTCCATTGCTTGCTTTTTGAAAAGTGCTGCAAAGGTACGGAAAAAAATGGAAAGTGAAAAACTAAAAGTGAAAAATTTGCTACCGCGAGGGTTCGTCAGCTGTTGGCTTACTGCTGCGGTAGCAAACTTTTCACTTTTCACTTTTAGTTTTTCACTTTTACTACATGAGTCTCATGCAGCTCGTGGTGCCCAGTGCAGTCAATGCTGCCGTCAGAATCGATACCGCAATCTGAATGATTGCCTTCCAAAGTTCCTTGTTCTTCATAATCAAAAAATTTTTTAACCTTAACG
>JAFZVN010000080.1 GCA_017617805.1 Bacteroidaceae bacterium
ATGAATGAGTGGTAGCTCTCTGGGTGATCTTCAGGCAGCTTTACATACTCGTCCATGTTGAATGTGATGACGTTCTGGAAAGAAATCTTTCCAGCGCTGCACATTTCAATCAGATTGCGATACAAACCCAGTGGAGAGGAGCCTGTGGGACATCCCAGCTTAAATGGCTTCTCTGGAGTTGGCTTTGCTTCGATGATACGGTTGGCTACATAGTTGGCAGCCCATTTGGAAAGGGCCTCGTAGTCGGGTTCAATAATTACTCTCATAATTTTGAATTTTTAATTTGTTAATACTAATGTGAATTATGTTTTTGATTGATTCTATTCCTTGAGGGGATTGAAGCCTTGGGCTTTGAGTTCGAACTCGGCACCATCGCGAGTGATGAGGGCGCAACCGAGGCTTTCCTTGGTGATGTGTCCGATGAGTTTCACGTCTTCTAACTGCTCCACCTTCTCGTGGTCGGCGATGGGCACGGTGAAGAGGAGTTCGTAGTCTTCGCCTCCGTTGAGAGCAGCTGTGGAGAGATTCATGTTCAGTTCCTCTGCCATAACTGCGGTCTGGTAGTCGATGGGGATGCGCTCTTCGTAGATGCGGCATCCGCAGTGGCTCTGGGTACAGATGTGGAGAAGCTCGGACGAGAGTCCGTCGCTGATGTCCATCATGGCGGTGGGTTGGATGCCTGCTTCACGGAGTCGGAGGATGATGTCGCGTCGGGCTTCAGGCTTCATCTGGCGTTCGAGGAGATATTCCCGTCCGCTGAAGTCGGGCTGGGAAATCGCCATACGTTCGGCGTCGGTCTTGGCGGTCTCAATCTGTTTGTAATAGACCTCCTTCTCGCGTTCGAGGAGTTGGAAGCCCATGTAGGCAGCTCCGAGGTCACCACTCACGCAGATGAGGTCGGTCTCTTTGGCACCATTACGATAGATGGCTTTGCCATGTTCCACTTCGCCAATGGCGGTGATGGAGATGGCAAGTCCTGTGCGTGAACTGGTGGTGTCGCCTCCCACGATATCTACGTTGTGCTGTTCGCAAGCCAAACGAAGTCCGTCGTAGAAGTCATCCATGTCTTCGATGCTGAAGCGTTTGCTTAGTGCGATGCTTACGGTAATCTGCTTGGGCATACCGCCCATCGCATAGATGTCGGAGAGGTTGACCTGTGCCGCTTTGTAGCCAAGATGCTTCATGGGCATGTAGGTGAGGTCGAAATGGACGCCTTCCATGAGGAGGTCGGTGGTGACGAGCACATCTTTGTTATCGTCGTATTTCAGCACCGCACAGTCGTCGCCCACTCCGTATTTCGTTTCGGGGTTCTTGATTTCAATGTTTTTGGTGAGGCGGTTGATGAGGCCGAACTCGCCGATGGTGGATATTTCTGTTCCCATTGCTTGCTTGGTTTATGGATTCACTACGTTATTGCGCATTCTTTTGTACATAACTTTGGATGATTTGGTCGAACTCCTCTTGCTTTCCGTCGATGAACTCCACTTCGATGGGAATCACCTTGAGGCGGTTGAGCCCATGCAATCGTGTGGCATCCTTCTCGGTGGTGAGGATGGTGCGGCCTGCTGCTCGTGTACGGATGGCATCGATGTCCTTTGGGGTGAAGTGGTGATGGTCAGGGAAACTCATCACGTCGAACTTCGGAATGATTTTCTTGAGGTCGTACACCATTTGCTGGGGAGAGGCGATGCCTGTGACGAGCAAAGGATTCTCACCCAACCCTTTCATCTTCTCGGGGTATCGGTAGGAAGTGAAGTATAGCTTTTGCCACTTCTGCAGTTCGAGGGAACGTTCGATGCCCCGTCTGTCCATCGGAGTGAGGTAGCGAGGACATTTCGTGACGATGACGATGTCGGCACGGAATCTTCCAGCCTGGGACTCACGCAGACGTCCTGCTGGCAGGAGTTTGTCGAAATAGATGAGGCGATGGTAATCCATCAGCAGGATGTTGATGCCCGCCTTCACGTAACGATGTTGGAAAGCATCGTCGAGAATGACCACATCGGTGGAAGGTTTCACAGTCTCCTGCATCAACTGTTCAATGCCGTGACAACGGTCGCGGTCAACTGCCATGTGGATGTGGGGAAACTTCTTCTTCATCTGGAAAGGCTCATCGCCGATAGCGGTCACTGGCGTATCTTTCGTTGCCAGCACATATCCTTTTGACTTTCGTTTGTAGCCTCTGCTCAGCACAGCCACTTGATGGTCTTTTGACAACAACCGCACAAGGTATTCGGTGTGGGGCGTTTTGCCCGTGCCGCCTACCGTGAGGTTGCCGACACAGATGACTGGTAAGCTGAATGTCTTGGATTTGAGCACACCATTATCGAACATCAGATTTCTGATGCCCACACCCAGCCCGTAAAGCCATGAGAACGGCAAGAGCCAGTGGTTGATTTTGATATGGTCGCCTTCCAAGTGAGTGAAAAGTTAAAAGTTAAAAATGAAAAGTTACTTCTTTCCTGCGACTCTGCCTGCTAAACTGAGGTCAGCGAAATATGTCTCAAATTCGCAGGCAGCCAAGAGCCATGCGCCAGTGCCGAAAGGTGCTTGCGACTGGGCATTGACGGTCTTGGTGGGGTCGGGCTTTTCGCCAATGGGCTGCACGTAGCCGATGCTGCCATCAGGTTGGAGCGCTACCTCGAAGAGGTATTTGTATGCCTTGGAGATAGTGTCTTTGTATTGGTCGCGGGGCAGGATGCCGTTGTTCACACCCCACAGCAGTCCGTAGGTGAAGAAGGCAGTGCCAGAGGTCTCGTAGCCAGGGGCATCGTCGGGACAGAGCATGGAGCGTGTCCAGTGCCCTTCAGGCTGTTGGCAGCGAGCCACACCTTCTGCCAGTTTCTTGAAGCGGTCGATGTAGAAAGGACGATATTTGCAATCTCGTGGTAGGTCTTGCAAGACAAGTGCTAAGCCTGCCAGCACCCAGCCGTCGCCACGTGCCCAGAAGGATTTGCCGTCGTTGCAGGAGGTTTTAACTTTTGGATAGACGTATTTGCCGTCACGGTAGTAGAGTTGTGCCTCGGTGTCGAAAAGCTGTTCGTCCGTCCACTTGAAACACTCGTATTGTTTGTCGAGCAGCTTCTGGTCGTGGGTAACGGTATAGAGTTTCGAGAAGATGGGGAGTCCCATGTAGAGTGCATCTGACCACCACCAATAATCGTTCTCTTTGGTTTTTGCTTGATAGCACATCACTTCTAATGCTCGTTCGATGCGTTCGGCACGATGCTCCAGCTTGTAGAGATCGATATAGACTTGGAAGCAGATTTGCCAGTCGGCGAACAGCACATGATCCATACCTTCGCCATAGGTCTTGTATTGCCACTTGCTCTTGTCCTTCTGCGTGGCACCTTTCCAGTGATTGTATTCAGCCCAATCGATGGCATAGTCGAGATATTTCTTCTCCCTCGTGAGCTGATAGACCTTCTGATTGGCAGTGAAATAGGCGGCATTGTCCCAGAAAGCACGGCACTTGGGCGAATTGTGGCTCTGCCAATAATCGTTGACTTTCCTGATGGAGGCATCAAGGTCGCTAATCATTTGTTTCCCTGTTGCCAAATTGTCTATTTGCGCTGTGCCTGTTTGTGCCACAAGCACAAGACCGAAAAGGAGTGTTGTTAATTTCTTCATATAGGTATAGTATTTAGTTAGTATTTATTTTAAGTCCTAATTTCTTAGCTTCTTCGATGAGCAACGCCTCCGCAGGCTCGTACTCGTTGGGAATCTTTCCGTCGAGAATAGCATCCTTGATGGCAGTCTTCAAAAGACCAACTTCCTTGCTGGGTTGTAAGCCGAACATCTCCATGATGTCCTCTCCGCTGATGGGAGGCTGGAAGTTTCGGATACGGTCTTTCTCTTCAATCTCTACCAGTTTGGTACGAACGGTGATGTAGTTGTCGGCAAACTTCTTCTTCTTCAGATCGTTCTTCGAGGTGATGTCGGCGGTGCAGAGCAGCATCAAGTCATCGATGTCATTGCCTGCATCGAAGAGTAACCTTCTGACGGCGCTGTCGGTCACTTCGGAATCAGCAATGGCGATAGGGCGCATGTGCATCTGCACCAGTTTCTGCACGAACTTCATCTTCTCGTTCATGGGCAGTTTCATCTTGCGGAAAATACTGGGAATCATCTTCTCGCCGATGTCGTTGTGGTTGTGGAAGGTCCAACCCAGCAAGGGGTCGAAACGCTTTGACTTGGGCTTGCCGATGTCGTGGAGTAGTGCTGCCCATCGTAGCCAAAGCACATGATCTTTGGGTGAATCCCAAGTACCGTTGCCCTCTCCGATGCTATTGAAGTCGGCTGTGCTCTTCGCCACGTTGTCGAGCACTTCCAATGTGTGGTAGAAATTGTCCTTGTGCGCTTTGCCATCCTTGGTCTCCACGCCTTGCAGTTGTGCCAATTCGGGGAAGATGAGGGGCAAGAGTCCGCAACGTTCCAGTTCCACAAACCCCATTGATGGAGTGGGGGAGAGGAGAATCTTGTTCAATTCGTCAGCGATGCGTTCTGCTGAGATAATCTTGATGCGTTCCTTATTGCGGCTCAGTGCCTCGAAGGTTTCTTCCTCAATGTGGAAACCGAGTTGGGTGGCGAATCGGATGCAACGCATCATGCGGAGCGGATCGTCGCTGAACGTGATGTCGGGGTCGAGTGGGGTAGCGATGGTCTTGTCCTCTAAGTCTGCCAATCCGTCGAAGGGGTCAACAAGTTCGCCGAAGCGGTCTTTGTTCAGGCAGAGCGCCATCGCATTGATGGTGAAGTCGCGGCGGTTCTGATCTTCCTCCAGCGTGCCGTCTTCGGTGACGGGTTTACGTGAATTGCGGTCATAACTCTCTTTGCGAGCTCCCACAAACTCAATCTCCAGACTCTTGTGCTTCAGTTGTGCTGTGCCGAAGTTCTTGTAGATGGCGATGTGCGCCTTCTTGCCCAGTTTGTGACGGAGTGCTTCGGCGATGGCGATACCTGGACGTTTCGTCTGCTTCGTCTCATCCACCACCACGATGTCGATGTCGCTTGACGGACGTTCCAGATAGAGGTCTCTCACCCATCCGCCGATGACGTAGCAGTCTAATCCCAACTCTTCTGCCGTCTCGGAGATGAGGCGGAAGAAGGGATGGTCAAGTTGCCTGAGTATGTCATCGTGAGTGAGCAGTCGCATATATACTATAATGTGTTATTCTTCTTCGTCGTATTCGTTGTGGACAGTTTTCTCTATCATCTCGAACTTGCCGTCCTTCCAGGCATAGACTTCATGATAGACATCACCCACAGCGGTCATCCATTCGCTGACGAGGACTTTCTTCTCCTTATCGACCACGATGTTGTTGACATCTTCCAATCCCTGGGCTGGATTGAACTCTGCCGTGCTACCATCCCAGATGAAGGCGGCATAGCACACCATGGGGTAGAGATTCGGATTCACGCCAAAGTCGCCCAATGTGACGAGCAGGTCGGGGTAGCCATCGAAGTTCAGATCCACCTCTTCGATTTCTCCTGCTTCGCCCAGATATTCTTCATCCTTCGCCCAATTGAACTCGCAGGTGAACTCCTGCGTCTTCTCGTCCGATTTGCAGGTGACGATGAGTGCGTCGCACTGACCATCCTCATCCTTGCGGAATTTGGTGGAGAACGAGCAGGTCTCGCGGATGGAAGGCTCGCCCGATGTCGCTTCCACCTTCTCTTGGGCCGCTACAGCTGTTGAGTCCGCTCCAGCTTCGTTATTGCTTGCAGGCTTGTTGCCGCATGCCATCAGCATGCCTGCCATCGCTATCAATAAAGTATTCTTCATACGCTATCAATAATCAAATGTGCTGTTGCCATTCAGGTCTATGTAGCCGTATTTTCCGCTCTTGAGTACGGACACGATACCCTCGTTGAAATCTCCGCAGCAACTGTATTCGCAGGGGATGACGAGCTTGCCGGTGGTATCGATGAAACCATCGTGGTTGCCGTCCCACACGCGAGCACGGCCTTCGTGGAAGGGATGTCCATCCTTGTATTGGTTTTCCTCAAACTTGATGACCATCTTGCCCGTCTTGTCGATATAGCCGATGGGGGTTCCCCAATGGTGAATCATGGCGAGACCCTCGCTGAAGTCGCGGCCAGCCACGCCCTTGTCCAGGGTGATGACCGTCTTGCCCGTCTTGTCGATGTAGCCCCAGCGGTCCAGCTCGTTGTCATAGACCGATGCCAGACCCTCGCTGAAGGAGAATGCTGTGTTGAACTCTCGGTCGAAAGCCAGCTTGCCCGTCTTGTCGATGAAGCCCATACGTTCTCTCGCTGGATTCACCACAACGAGGGCGAGACCCTCATGGAAGCTCTCAGGATTCTCTTCGGCTCTGCTTTCGTATTTGCAGGGAATGACTTGCTCACCCTTCTGGTTGATGAAGCCCCAGCCGTTTCCGTCGAATACCAGTGCCATACCGTCCGAGAAGTTCTCAGCCCACCTCCACATCTTGCCGCCAAAGGCCTGTTTGCCCTCTTTGTCAATGAAGTAATATTTGTCGTTGTCCGAACTGTACTTGCACGCAAATCCTTCGCTGAACTGGCTTGGTCCACCGTCGTGTGTCTCGAAGAGCTTCTTTCCGTCGTGGTCGAAATAGCACCACAAATCCTCCGCATTCTTCACGCAGCAAATCACGCCATCCGTGTAGCTGAATACCGAATAGTTGTACTCGAACGGGATAATCACATTACCCTTCTTGTCAATCACACCGAGCTTGCCGTCCTTGTTCTCCACCGATGCTCTGCCATCGCAGAAGCCCATCACCGTCTCTGCACCATCGATGACTTTCGCCAATGCCTTCAAATCATATTCTTGCTTAGGTTCTGCCTCCGCCTCCGCTGTCAGTTCAGCCACAGCGGTACTGTCATTGGTTTCGTTGCCCGATTGTTTGTTGCCATTGCATGCCGCCAGCAGTGTCACCGCCGTTACGGCCAGAAGGAAATTCTTTTTCATTTTTATCATTGGTTTGGTTTTTAGATTGCAAAGTTACATAAATATTTTTGAATAAATAACAATAAGAAAGAAAACTTTAGGGCATATCATCGTATTTTTTGCTGAGATGTTGGCATATTGCGGTGAATGTCGTAATTTTGCAAGGCGAAAAGAATTGAACGGCATGAAGCATCTACACATCATATATATGTATTTAGGGGTACTGATGGCAGTACTCTCAGTTGCGGCGTGTGGTGGAGGCAAAGGGAATGAGGTGCCGAGGGTAGAGTCGGTGATTTTGTCCAACATCAAGCAGAAAGCGGACTTGGTGACGACGGAGGTGAAGGTGAGGAAATTAGCCATTTACGATTCGAGTGCGCATGAGACGTTTGTATTGAAAGACCCACGTACTTGGAAGTATGGCGAAAGGAAGTGTATCGTGCCTGTGGAGGTGACCATCAAGTATGGATATGATTTGAGAGACCTGACTATCGAGGACGTGAAACTGACAGATGACAGCACGGCTGTGGTGATTTTGCTGCCGAAGCCGAAAGTGATAGATTCAGGTTATGAGGCGAAGGTTGAGGAGGGTTCGGTGGTGAGAATGTCATCAGGATTGAGGGATCGGATTAGCCATGAAGAAGTGGACAAGCTGATGGTTCAGGCCTATCAATCGGTGATGAAGGAGGATTTCTTAGCGATGGTTGGCAAAGACATTGAGCATAATGCAAAGGTTGTCTTCGAGTCTATCGTGAGGAGTTTGGGTATGAAGAATATGAGCGTTGTAGTGATGAGAAAGGAGGACTGGAAAGAGTTGAAGGATTGAAGGATTGAAGAGTTGAAGGATTGAAGAAATATGAGAAATAAAGGAGTTGTCATAGTAGTCGGTATAGTGGTTTTGGGCATCGTGAGCATGATGCTCATCAAGCATTGTAGTCGTCATGAGGAACAGGAGGTTCCGATGGAGAAGACGATGGCAATCATTGAGGAGGTGAGACTGAGGGGTGAGATTTATGTGTGTAGCGCCACCATCGAGGACTATGCGATGAGACGGATGACGGAGGTGAATCTGATTATGCCCGATGAGGAACATTCGTGTGTGCAGACGATGCGGCAGAAGTGCAGTTACAGGATAGACTTAGAGAAGGTAGAGTATTTACCTGACAGTACGGAGCGGCTGGTACGGGTACGGCTTCCAAAGGTAGAGTATGTGGCCTCTACCCAGAGCAGTTCGTTCCTCTCCGATGACAGCAACTATTGGGCTGAACATCTGTCCAGCACCAACGATATGAAGCGGAAGGTGGAGCAGCAGATTAAGCGAAGGTTTGACACACCAGAAAATCGGAGGAAAGCGGAACTCTATGCGGAAGATGCTATCAGAGCAGTGCTGGAGAAGATGGGATTTGAGGTCGAGTTTGTGAAGGGGTTGGAAGGGAAAAAGGAAAAGTGAACAGTGAAAAATTTGCTACCGCACTTGCACGTCAACAGTTGACCAACACTCGCGGTAGCAAATTTTTCATTTTTCACTTTTCCTTTTTCCCTTGGAAAGCCCCTCTCTCTTTCATCCTCAGTCGAAGGCGGTCGATGAACTCGTGGTTCTTCAAGCCCCAGCCTGGAAGGGCAAGCAGGCTGGCAGGTGACTGAGATACGAAACGTTCCACCACGAGGTCTGGACGCAATCTCTCTAAGAAATCAATGACCAGGTCGATGTACTCATCGCAGGTAAATAGGTGAAAATCAGCGGGCTGGTTTTCATATTCTTCTGCCATGCGCGTTCCCTTGATGAGCTGGAGCTGATGGAGCTTCAGGAGGGTCAACGGAAGCTCGGAAAGCACTTCTGCTTCGTGAAGTAGGGCATTCCTGTCTTCCTGTGGCAAACCCAGAATGAGATGTGCCCCCACTCGTATGCCGCGATGTGCTGTTCGGGTGATGGCATCGAGGGTCTGGGCATAGGTGTGCCCACGATTGATGCGCTTCAAGGTCGAGTCGTAGATGGACTCAATGCCATATTCCACAATCAAGAACGTGCGGCGGTTCAATTCCTCCAAATAATCGAGCAACTCATCTGGCATGCAGTCGGGGCGAGTGCCAATAACCAGTCCTACAACATCGGAAACGTTCAGCGCCTCTTCGTACTTCGCTCGAAGGCTCTCCACCGAATTGTAGGTGTTGGTATAAGCCTGAAAGTATGCTAAGTACTTCATCTCAGGGTACTTCCTGGCAAAGAAAGACTTACCCTCCTCAAGTTGTTGGGTGATGGATTTGGAGGTCGTGCAGTAATCAGGATTGAATGTCTGATTGTTGCAGTAGGTGCATCCGCCTCGCCCCACTCGTCCATCGCGATTGGGACAGGTGAATCCTGCGTTGATGGATATTTTCTGCGTCTTCACCCCCAATTGGGATGTCAGCCAAGAACCATAGTCGTTGTAGCGCTGAACCTGTTCCGCCATATTACTGCAGAAGCATCTTGGTGGAGCGAGTTCGACCTTCCACACGCCATACAATGATGTACACGCCCTTGGTGAAGTCAGCCACGGAACATGGGTCGGAGGCTCTGAACGAGCGTACCAGCATGCCATTGGAGGCATAGATGTTTACCATGAACGTCAACTGCTCAGGCGACTCAGAACCAAAGTGCAACACCTTCGTTATTGGGTTGTATGCCAGTGCGTACTCAGCAGGCTCAACCGAGGCAATCGCATCGTCAATCGGCTCATCCGGAGTGTCAGGTGTGTCCGGCTCATCCGGAGTGTCAGGTGTGTCCGGCTCATCCGGAGTGTCAGGTGTGTCCGGCTCATCTGGAGTGTCAGGTGTGTCCGGCTCATCTGGAGTGTCAGGTGTGTCCGGCTCATCTGGAGTGTCTGGAGTGTCCGGTTCATCTGGGGTGTCAGGTGTGTCCGGCTCATCTGGCGTGTCTGGAGTGTCCGGTTCATCCGGTGTGTCCGGTGTGTCCGGTTCATCCGGTGTGTCCGGTGTGTCCGGTTCATCCGGTGTGTCCGGTGTGTCCGGCTCATCTGGTGTGTCAGGCGTGTCCGGCTCATCTGGGGTGTCAGGTGTGTCGGGCTCATCCGGAGTGTCGGGTGTGTCCGGCTCATCCGGATTGTCTGGGTCATCCGGCTCGTCTGGAGTATCAGGCTCCTCTATCTCATCGGCCTTAACAAGAATCCACAAGCGGTTTGAACTGGTCGCATTACGCGAATCCGTCGTGTAGCTCACCACTGCCGTTCCGTCAGAAGTACCACCACCACTCTGATTGGCTGTATGGTTGGTGTATTTGTTGACCAGGTTGTAGTATCCCTTCGTGCCCTGTGGTTCTATGCTCCATAACTGACGGTCATCGTCAGCATTGGCGATGACAGTATTCAGCTGGGTTCCCACATTGGTCGTAGCCGACACAGCGCCTTCGGTCGGGTCATTCAGCGCCATTCCGCTCAAGCGGTTGATCAGCATGAAATAGTCGCCTACAGGAATAATCTGCCACTGCTGGGAGGGAAAGTCGTCTTGCTGCTCCCACATACACACGAGGTCGCCCGTCAGACCATCTTTGTCAACGGTGTCAAACACTCTGCCGTTGGTTGTGTTGGTGATTCGGTAATAAAAGTTCTTCGGAGTAAATGGAGGTGTCGGCTCCTCGGGTTTCTTGTCCGCAAAGGTCTTCTGAAGGTATGGGATGTGTGTTCCTATATAAGACTTGAGGTCGGCAACGTATTGGTCGTAAGAAGAATAGAGCACACGCTCACGAAGCATACGGGTCGAGATGCCCCACTTGTTATAATTGAGTTCCTGCGACTCTTGCAGCAAATCGGAAATGGAATCAATCTGATGATAGAGATAGTCTTCCAAGCCCGCATCAAGCACTTCCTCGTAACGCCGATTGACGAGACGCGCAAACCAGGGGTCTTGCCACATGCGGTTAATCCAATTCTTGCCAGCGCCATAGCCATAGTCGCTCATCAACTGGTTCTCAGTGTCGTTGGTGCCACCTCGGTCTGTTCGGCTATCGTTGTTGTAGGCAATGTCATAATCCCACAGAGGTCCCCAATAGAGCAAGGAATCCTGCTGATCCTTATAGAAATAAGTGGAGAAATATCCATCGACATTACCACTCACTTCGGTAGCGATGTACCAATTGACGAGCGACGTGGAGTCCACCCATCGACGATAGCCTTCCTCCGCATCTGCGAATTTGCTGCCGTGAAGAACCGTCTCAAAGTCCTTCATATATTGCCGAATATACGAATTCTGTTCCCACGTGATGTCCTCCTCGTCGGGATAATGAATGCGGACGGGTACACCATATTGCGATGTGGTAAAACAGTTGCCATCATAAAAACCATCAACCTCCAACAGATATCCACCTGTGATGTCACTCTCCTCCGTCAAAGGGAGATCCTGCTCTGTGATGTTGACACGATGCGGGCGCACATCCACATGGTCGCTGATCTGGTAATTGCCCAAAAACGTGCCGTTCAGTGTGACATCCACAAACTTATGGGCAGGATTGTTCTTCAGTCCCAAGAAATCGCCCATCAAAAAGGTGACAGCATTGCGCATCAGCGTCTTATCACCCGCATTTGCCAGCAATGTCCACTTCTTCGCCTTCGCATATCCCTTTCCGAGGAACTTCTCCTTCTCTTGGAACTTGATTCGATAAGGCTTTTTCTTCAATCCCCACGTGGAGTTGCCCCTACCGCGTATCTGCATGCCTTCATACTGAGTCACCACATCTTCCTCATCCACATAATACATGGTGGCATCAACATAAGTCGTCTTACTGGTGATGGGCACATTGTTGACAGTCTCAATATAGACATGGGGCAAATTGGTCACTCGCTGATAGGTCTGAGCGTTTACAGCCATCAGCACAAAAAGCAAAAAAGCGATTGTAAGCGGATATTTTCTATACATAAAGAGGAGAATTTGGCCACAAAGGTAGTGAATTCTTCGCAAACCGTCAAAAAAAACAAAAAAATCATTGCCACTTTCACAAAAAGTCGTACCTTTGCAAGCCGATTTATATCGAGAGGCGGTGAAAACCACCTCGTGCTCTGTGTGGATAGCATCTTCTTTTAACCGGAAATGCGGTCCGTGAAACGCAGAAAACCCAAAGGTGAACCGACCTGAGCGACCCCAAGAGAGGAGCCGACAGGAAGCGAACCGATGGGCACAGTACGTCAGTCGTACGGCAACGTCGAGCTGACAGCGAACACACATTATTAATTATTTAAAACCAAAAGGTTAAATGCAATCAAACAGTTTCAAGACAAGCTACATCACCCCCGAAGCAGCAGGAAAGAAGTGGGTGGTTGTGGATGCCGCAGGACAGACTCTTGGTCGTTTCGCATCCAAAGTAGCACAGGTACTTCGTGGTAAGTACAAGCCCGTCTTCACACCCAACATGGACTGTGGCGACAATGTAATCGTTATTAATGCCAACCAGATCAAGGTGACTGGTGCGAAGGAGACTCAGAAAGTGTACATCACTTTCTCTGGTTATCCAAGTGGTCAGCACAAGGCAACTTATGCTGAGATGGTAAAGCGCCCCAACGGATACGAGAAAGTGCTCCGTCACGCTGTGAAGGGCATGCTCCCTAAGGGCATCCTCGGCAACAAGGTTCTAAAGAATCTTTACATTTTCGAAGGCGCAGAGCACGACAAGCAGGCTCAGAAGCCAGAAACACTTGACATTAACTCCCTCAAATAAGAATAAGGTATATGGCAGTAGAATATATCAATGCACTCGGTCGTCGTAAGAGCGCCGTTGCTCGCGTGTACCTTACAGAAGGTACGGGCAAAATCACTATCAACAAGCGTGAACTTGCTGATTATTTCCCATCAGAACTCATCCAGTTCGTGGTTAAGCAGCCACTCAACCTCCTTGGTGTTGCTGAGAAGTATGACATCAAAGCAAACCTCACAGGTGGCGGCTACACAGGTCAGAGCCAGGCTCTTCGCCTTGCTATCGCCCGTGCTCTCGTGAAGATTAACGAAGATGACAAGAAGGCTCTTCGCGCTGAAGGCTTCATCACACGTGATGCACGTGCTGTTGAACGTAAGAAGCCAGGTCAGCCAAAGGCACGTCGTCGCTTCCAGTTCTCTAAGCGTTAAAGAATACAAGATAGCCGTTTAGTATCTAAACTCACAGGCTCTCTCATATTCAGGGCGACCTGCGGGTTGGTTAAACTAACATTAACTCAAAAAGAAAGTAAACAATTCAAAACATTATGGCAAGAACAGATTTTGATTCTCTTCTCGCAGCAGGTGCCCACTTCGGTCACCTCAAGCGCAAGTGGAACCCCGCTATGGCTCCTTACATCTTCATGGAGCGCAATGGCATTCACATC
>JAFZVN010000081.1 GCA_017617805.1 Bacteroidaceae bacterium
AAGTGAAAAGTGCAAAGTTAAAAATCTACATTTCTTGCCATTCGGAGAGTGAGTAACTTAGATTTTTCACTTGTTACTTTTCACTTTTCACTTTTTTTCCTTACCTTTGCAACATTCTAATGAGAAAGTGTTTGGTATTTAACTCTAACAATCGATTTATACCGTATGAATAGCATCAAGAACAAGGTGATAGACTGTTTTGTGGTCTATGCTGACGCGGAAACGACATTGGTCACGTTGAAGCAGTTGAGCGAGGAGCCTTTGGTGAATAAAATATATGTGCTGATGAGAGGGAACGAGCCTTGCCCCTTTATGGGGTGTGAGGTGCTGAGGGTGGATGACTACCTGAGTTCCCACACTCTGAAGAGTATTGTAGCGTTGCTGGACTCGCCGTATGCCTTGGTGTGCATCAAACCCACCTCCATCATCTTCGGCTATCAGGCCATCGCCCGCATGTATGCCGTGGCTGAAAGTGTTGACCCTGCGATGTTGTATGCTGACCGCGTGCTCATGAAGAATGGTGAACCCGTGAAGTGTCCCACAATGGACTTCTATTATGGTAGTGTGCGCGATGACTTTGATTTCGGTTCGGTTCAGTTGTTCAATGCCACGACTTTGAAAAAATATGTGGAGGAGAATCCGAATGCTGACTACAAGTATTCGGGCTGGTATGACCTGCAGCTCTTCTCGCTGCGTCGTAAACGTATGGCAGCCCTGTTCCATATCCGCGAATACCTTTACACGGAAGAGGAGCAAGACCTGCGCAAGAGTGGTGAGAAACAGTTTGACTATGTGAATCCTCGCAATCGTGAGGTGCAGATAGAACGTGAGCAAGTATGCACCAACCATTTGAAGCTGATTGGCTCTTATATCGAACCAGAAAGTATTGTGGATGTGTCGGTGGAACGTCATGATTTTGACCGTGAGGCCTCCGTGATTATTCCTGTGCGCAATCGTGTCAAGACCATCGAGGATGCCATCAGAAGTGCCTTGTCTCAGCGCACCACCTTCGAATTCAACGTAATGGTGGTGGATAATCTCTCTACCGACGGCACAACGGAAGTCATCCAGAAAATGACAGCGGAAGACTCGCGTGTGGTGCATATCATCCCCACAAGGAATGATTTGGGCATCGGCGGTTGCTGGAGCCTCGCTTTCAATGACATGCGTTGTGGACGATTTGCCGTACAGTTGGACAGCGATGACCTTTACAGCGGTACAGACACCTTGCAACGCATTGTGGATAAGTTCTATGAGGAACATTGCGGCATGGTGATCGGCTCTTATCGTATGTGCAATTTCAATCTTGAGACCTTGCCTCCAGGACTCATCGACCATCGGGAATGGACTCTTCAAAATGGACACAACAATGCTCTGCGCATCAATGGTCTGGGTGCGCCTCGGGCTTTCTTCACACCTCTGCTTAGAAAGATTGGCATGCCCAACACCTCCTATGGAGAGGATTATGCAGTAGGGTTGGCTTTCAGCCGCAAGTACAAGATTGGCAGAATCTATGACGAGCTGTATCTGTGTCGCCGTTGGGAAGGCAACAGCGATGCGGCCCTGACACCCGACCAAGTCAATCGTAACAATATCTATAAGGATAGTCTCCGCACGATGGAGATCATCAACCGCCGTCGACTGAACGAATACTGGCAGAACGGTGCCACGAACGAGAACGCCAATTCCCTGTTCATTTCTCAGCTGGCCAGCTGGAAGGATGCCCGTGAACGCTATGAGCAGCTGAATCAGGTGGCTGTCAGCGAGTTTGACATCGATGGGTGCCATCTGATGGCACAATTCAATCCGGCTCGCATCGTCTCGACAGGAGCGAAGATCGACCCAGAGACCATCAAGCGTCGCCCGTGTTTCCTGTGTGATGTGAATCGTCCAGAGGAACAGCAGAGCTTCCCGATGCTGAAGAAGTATCATCTCCTGCTGAACCCCAACCCGATACTTCCCAAACACTTCACCATCCCATTGCGTCACCATCGCAAACAGCAGATTCTGGACTATTACGAGGACATGATGGAAATTGCCTCTCAACTGAATGAGCTGTTCATCTTCTACAACGGTCCACAATGTGGAGCGAGTGCGCCTGACCACATGCACTTCCAAGCTGGTAGCCGTGGAGTGGTGCCATTGGAACGTGATTGGAAGGAGTTGTATCAACCAGCCCTTTCACGCATCTGGCCTATCAGCGAGGAGGAATATTTGGAAGCCATGAGGCTTGATATGGTGGCTGACACCACGGGCGTATTCAGCCTGAGAAACTATCTGTGTCCAGGTGTCGTGATCATCACCCGAACACCCCATGCCAACAAGATTCTTTTTGAGAAGATATACAACTCCATGCCTATCCCAGACGGGCAATACGAGCCTATGATGAATATCATGGCTTGGTCACAATCAAGTTCGAGCGATGGCTACGAACGCATCGTCAGCGTCATCATTCCTCGTGCGAAGCATCGTCCTGATTGCTATTTCAAGGATGGGGACGAACAGGTGATGGTGAGTCCTGGAGCCCTCGATATGGGCGGAATGGTGATTACTCCTCGTGAGGATGACTTCAAGAAGATGGATGGCGAACTGGTCAAATCCATTATTCAAGAGTGTGCGTATTCGCTTGACAGCGAGCTTGATATGATTGTTAAATTCAAAGGGGGTAAATAGAAGGTTCGGTCAAAAACGGACCTTAGGAAGGCTTGTATGGGGCAAGAGAAGAACGTCAGAGTTGGCATTGTCAAGGCCAAAGAACTTCATGTGGTTTTCCATTCGGCTTATCTGCTGAATGGAAAATCTGTAGTGGGGGAACACGTCTTCACAATCGCTGATGTGGGATGCCTGTTCACCCCCATTGCATCCGATGCCGCTTTCACGCTGAAGGAGGTGGTGATAGGTATTGGGTTCCATTGGGAACGAGAAGAGGAACAGACGTTCCGTGGTGGTTTGGAACTGATGGAAGAAGAGGGTATGGTGAGAGCCATCAATGTAGTGCCAGTCGAGACCTATCTGACCAGCGTCATCAGCAGCGAGATGTGTGCCAACGCCTCACTCGAACTCCTCAAAGCCCACGCTGTCATCTCCCGCAGTTGGGTTTTGCGCATTCTTAACCATAACGATAACCATAATAGTCAACTGTCAACTGTCAACTGTCAACTCTCAACCATTCTCCGATGGTACGACAACGAAGCGCATACAGGTTTTGATGTCTGTGCTGATGATCATTGCCAACGCTATCAGGGCATCATAAGACAATCCAATCCTAAGGTGATGGAAGCGATTGAGGCGACACGTGGACAGGTGCTGACGTATGAGGGGAAGATATGCGATGCCCGCTTCTCGAAATGCTGTGGAGGAATGACCGAGGTGTTCGAATCGTGCTGGGAAGAAGTTCCTCATCCTTATCTTGTGGCAAAGCCCGATCCCTATTGCAACACACGAGACCGGCGCATCCTCTCGCAGGTGTTGAACAACTATGACCAAGAGACAACGGATTTCTATCGTTGGACGGTGACTTACACCACTGACGAGCTTTCGGGTCTCATCCACAAGAAGTCCGGCATTGACTTTGGCCAGATTCTTGATCTCGTGCCCATAGAACGTGGAGCTTCTGGGAGAATCATTCGACTGAAGGTGGTGGGTGAGAAGCGTACCCTCGTGGTGGGCAAGGAATTGGAAATCCGCAAATGGTTGAGCGATTCACACCTCTACTCATCAGCTTTCGAGGTGGAGAAGACAGCTGAGGGCTTCACCCTACATGGCAAAGGGTGGGGGCATGGCGTGGGACTCTGCCAAATTGGAGCGGCCGTGATGGGCGACCAAGGCATTCCCTACACGGAGATATTGAGATTTTATTATCCTCACACAGAACTGACAGTTCTATGGTAAAAAAAGATAGAAAAGTGAAAATGGAAAATGGCAACCCACTCTCCTTCTTCGGAGGGGGTGAGGGAGGCTTCAGCTACCAACTGTCCAACACTTCTTGGTTCTGGATTCCATGCCTGTTCACAGCCGAAGAGATTGCCTCGACGGTGGTGATGTATGTGGCGTTGCTGATGTTCATCCAGTTTGGAGCCAGCGAGGTGATGGCAGCTGTGCAGAGCGCCTTGCTGTTCCTGCCTTGGGTAATGAAATCCTATCTTTACAGCAAGGTCAAAAAGGCAGCTTCTTTCAAGTTCTATCTGCACTTGGACGAGATTCTCATGTTCCTTTGTCTGATGGGAATGGCGATTTACATTTTGGAGGCGAAAGTCCAAGTGTGGGTGCTCTTCGCTTTCTTTTTCGTGCTCTCCCTGCTTTGTGCTTGGCATGAGATGCTCTCACGCCTTTATTACAGACGTATGCTCATCCCTTTGCAACAGCAACTTTTCTTAGGTACCAAGCAGTTCTCATCACAGGTGGCACAAGTAATCACCTACGGAGTGCTCATCATTGTGGCAGGCTTTTTCGAGGTATTCTTCCGCAGTTACCAGAAGGCTTGGGCTATGGAGAGTTCTTTGGTGGCAGGCGGTTTTCTGCTCGTCCTCGCCCTGAACTTTTTCTGCCTACCCTATATGAGGGTCTATAGCCCCTATCGCCATGAGACGCTGGCCAATGCCATGAGGAATGAGTGGCAGGTGCTGGGTCGAATCCGACAGAAGCCACATGTGGCACAAGTGCTGCTGAGCCTCTTCCTGCTCTTGTTGCCCCAAGCACTTATGTTCAACACCCGTCTGTTCTTCCTGCTCGATGCCACAGAGGAGGGAGGCTTGGGTTGTTCTGTGCAGGACGTTGGTTTTGCCCAAGGAACGATTGGTGTGATTGCATTTTCCATCGGCATCGTCTTGGGTCGCATCCTGATGAAACGTCGTGGCAAGGGAAAGATGTTCTGGCTCTCCGCAGTAGTGCTCACGCTCTCTCCCTTATCCTACCTGCTGATGGCCCTTGAGCCACCCGTCAACAATATGCCGTACCTCTGCTGCATGACCTTCTGTGCCCAGTTGTGTTTTGGCTTCGGACTCAATATCTGCGATGTGTTTGTGTCGTACATTTCCGAACAACGGTATCGCAATGTGACGAATTACCTCTATGTGCCAATGGTGGCAAGCCTGATGCTGGTGCCGATGACGCTCTCGGGCTGGCTTTGCACCCTACTCGGCTATCCAATTTATTTCATGCTGAGTGTGGCCATCGCACCTGTTGCTTGGCTGATACTGGCAAGCTCCAAAACAAAAAAAATACTGATAAAAGATGAATAAATCCTCGAGACCCTACGCTTGGGTTCCATCGCTCTATTTGGGTGAGGCATTGCCTTTTTCGGCAGTAATGCTCATTTCTGTCATCATGTTCAAGGAACTTGGCCTATCCGATGGCCAAATCACCGTCTATACAGGTTGGCTGGGTATTCCTTGGGTCATCAAACCCATCTGGAGTCCCATCATCGACAACCTCAAGACCAAACGCTGGTGGATTGTCACGATGCAGTTCCTCATGGGCATCGCTCTGGCGTTGGTGGCCTTCACCTTGCCCACCGACTTCTGGCTGCAAGGTTCTTTGGCGGTCTTCATGCTCATCGCCTTTGCCAGCGCCACCCATGACATCTCTGCCGACGGTTTCTACATCATCGGTCTGCCCGAAAAGGAACAGGAACTGTATGTGGGTGTTCGCAACACATTCTACCGTATTGGTATGGTCATCGGTCAGGGAGGATTGGTGCTGTTGGCTGGTTACTTGCAGAAAGTGGCAAGTGAAGGTAACTTAGATTTTTCACTTTTCACTTTTCACTTTTCACTCCCATCCATCACTGCCTCGTGGATGGCCGTCTTCTTCATCCTTGGCGGATTGATGCTTCTGTTAGGCTTGTACCACACTTTCATTCTTCCGAAAGTGGAAACATCAGTACACGACCACTTCGACTTCATGGAACAGCTGCGCGAGTTCGGACGGACATTGAAGGTGTTCATCACCAAGCCCCACCTCATTTCAGCTCTCTGCTTCATCCTCCTCTTCCGTCTGCCCGAAGGACTGCTCACCAAGATTGTGCCACTCTTCCTCTTACGAGACACGCAAGAAGGTGGTTTAGCGATGAGCGACACCGATTTCGGCTTCATCTACGGCACATTAGGCGTCATCGGTCTCCTCTTGGGTGGCATCATCGGCGGTTGGGCGGTGTCGAAGTGGAGTTTGAAAAAGTGCTTGTGGCCGCTTGTGCTCTGCATCACCTTGCCCGACATCGTGTATGTCTATCTCAGCTATTTCCCCACCGACAGCCTTTGGCTCATCGGCACCTGTGTCTGCATCGAGCAGATTGGCTATGGACTTGGCTTTGCAGCATACACCCTCTATCTCGTTACCTTCTCACGTGGTGAACGTTCCACCGCAGTCTTCTCCATCTGCACAGCGGGTCAGTATCTGGGTGGTGTCATGATTCCAGGCATGGTCTCAGGTCTCATTTCCGAGAACATTGGCTATCAGAACTTCTTCTGGCTCGTCATGGCATTCTGCTTAGTCACCTTCACCGTCACAGCGTTTGTAAGAATTGAAGAATCTTCAGTTCAACGAAGTTAATTGAAGAATTTTATTCCATACTAAAAGGCAAAATATTATGGAAAGAATCAAAAAAAACAAGTAATCAAAATACTCAAAAAACGAGGGAGGCACAAAAGGGCTCCCCTCGTTTATCCGGCAAGAAGGTTTATGTGAAATAAAGATATCACGTGAAAAATAAGAACTCACCCATTGGTTCCAATCATTATGATTGTGGGGGTGTGACTTAGATGGCTCTATAATATATAAATGTGATAACAACATTGAGCGGATAGACGATTCTCCATCTATCCGCTCTTTTTTGAGGCCATTCAAGACCTTGGAATGCCGCTGTACTAATAGTGAATTGGACGTATTGAGTAGCGATACCACATAGGATCGTATGACATACCTGATCGCTCTATTTCACAATCCACATATGCATAATTAGTGCTTAAATAGAGAAAATAATGGAAATACTCGTTCCAACCAGCAGTTGCTTTTCTTGAGTAACTCCAGTAACGTCCACCAGAATAGTAATTCTTCCTGTCATCATAATATCCTGCCATAGGTAAGAATATCTTATTCCCGTTTATCTTGCTTGTGAACATATTGCCTTGAACGTTGTTATAAGTAACTGTTTTTACCTCGCAGTTCTCTATCAACTCCTCGAAGTTTGCTGATCCAGGAATGCTGCAACCATCCGGTACAGAGACATTCTTCATATGGGCATCATAGCCCGTGTAATAGTTGCCGAAATCGGAGGGATTGATGGCTCCAACATTGCAGCTGGCCCATTTCAGTCCTGATGGCAGCCCCAGGTCGATGTAGTCGCCATCGGTCGGCGCATTGGGGTCATACTCCTTTTCCAGATATCCCTCAATATGGTCAACTTCCTGGAATGTATAATAATCCACTGTGCCGTCAGTTCGGCGCACGATGTACCCGTCTATATTGCTGCCAGTAGAAGCATCGCTGACTGGGCGTATAGCTAAACCGTATGCCCTATAGTTTGTATTAAGGTTTCCATCTGAATCAAAAGCATAAGCTTGTTGGGAAGTAGAAAGGCTATAGTACATGCAATATGACGTCCAGTATGTGTACCAACCGCTGCTCAGGTTGGCGCCATTTTTAATATCCACGTCGGGCAGGAAGATGCTGTTGCCATTCCAACCGGTGTACTTATATCCCGATACGCCATTGACAGTAGTCTTCTCTTTGGTGCAGTTCTCTTTCAGTTCCAGCAAATCATCTCTTGTAGGCATTCGCCAGCTGCCTCCCCATTGTGCATGGGCAGCATCATACGCTGCTGGCAAGGTGTACCATCCTGCACTGCTGTAATTTTTGATAAACGGGTCGGCAGAAGTGCCACATTCAGACTGCTTGCACAGGTACCAGCCCCAGCTGTAGACGTTCTTCTCCTTCGTCTCGCCCCAAGCGTAGTAGCCTCCGTGCTCTTCGGGAGCCGTGGCGCCCACATTGAACTTGGCCCACTTCAGTCCGCTGGGCAGTCCCAAGTCCACGGCAGTGTCAGCTCTGGCCTCGTCGTACTGAACCTCTATGCTCTTTATCTTGCCGTAGTTGTAGTCTATCGCAAGTCCGCCTTTCTTCACAATTTTCACGCCTTGCGCAAGCAGTGGCGTGCTGACCAACAGGCAGGCTGCCATTGTCAGCATAATTCGTAGATTTTTCATCGTTTCAGGATTTTAAAGGTTATAGCATCTGTTTTCAGGATATAGACCCCTTGGTCCAGCGGGTCGAGAGAGATGCTGAGCGAGCCTTGGCCGTCAGCAGAGTAGGTCGAGATGAGCATGCCGCCCATGCTGTAAAGATGAAGCTTCGCGTAAGGTTCCGCACCCGAAATGCCCAGCGTGTTGCCCGACTGAGAGATCCTGCATCCGTTGCCGTTGGCCGACACTCCTTGAATGGCTGATGACTGAGTGGTCTCGAGCGTGAACTCTTTCACATCCGCGGCCTTGTACTCTATGGTGGTGCCCGGCGCTTCGAATTTGAGTACTCCCTCAGTGAATGTCACGTTGGGCTTGTCTGATAGCAGAAGGTCAATTCGATGACCATTCTTCAGCCAGACCGCAAAATACTTCGGTGCATCCGCTGCCCTGCCCGCGAGCGCGAGGCAGCAGAACATGAAGAGTAAGACAGATTTTTTCATAGATTACAAAATACGCCTCAACAGTTCCTTCTCGGCATTTGTCGTTAAACGTAGAAGCGTGGAACTGAAATACCGCTTCTTCTGATGGGGGCCGTGAGAATTGCCTTGATATGTAGATGCAGTAACCAGTCCACGCTATACGCGCGAACCGTTATCACTGTCCTTGCATATCTATAGAAATTTCTCACGTTTCCATCAGCAAGTCGAGCATAACGCTTCGTTTTACCAATATGTTTTGCAATCTTTACAGAATGCGATGGCAAATTTACTCATTTTCTTCGATTCTGATGCACTGAAATGCTAAAAAAAATGGAAAAAATGTCAGATTTCTTCATTTTTCTTGGTACGGATTGTGTGGATTGAAAGATTTCTTGTATTTTTGCAATCGAAAAATCTTTTTGAAGAAGAGCCAACAGTTTTTCGCATCACCTACAAATAACCAAACTAACAGCGACTAACGAAGGCTGCCAGCTCACACTCGACAGAGGCGTGGGCATTGGTGGTTTAAACAATGTCGCGTAGGTTGGTTACCTGTAGGTGAGTTGTTTTTATTCCAAGAGTGCCTTGCGCCTCTTCTTCAGAATAAATAACATCGGTACTACGGAACCGAGATGTGAAAAAATATAGAGTGTATGAAACAGATGTCGAACCATAATGATGGACGCCCTCCGCCTGCCGGAGGTGCTGCGTGGCAACAGGGAATCCTCTGAGCCCTCAGCGATGCTACTGCGCGGCGACAAGGAATCCTCTGAGCCCTCAGCGATGCTACTGCGCGGCGACAAAGAATCCTCTGAGCTCTCAGCGATGCTACTGCGTGGCAACAAGGGGTCGTCTGAGCCCTCAGCGGCGCTACTGCGTGGCAACAATGGTGCCTCTGAGCTCTCAGCGGACAAAAACATGAGTAATAAACCCAATAAACGAACAGAATTATGGCAAATAAGAATCTGACAACAAACTATCTGTCGCGTCTGTCGAACGCTAACCACGACGGCGTGACACAGCAGATTTACGACCGTCTGTCGGCCTTTGAGATAGAGAACCAGATGCTCGTGCAGGCCGTGGCTCTGGTGCAACAGGCTCGTCAGGCTGAAGACACGGCCTACAAGCGCTTCAGCGGCAAGGACTTCGCTTCGGACGATCTGAAGAAGGAGGATGCACTGGAGGATAAGTACATGTCGGCGGCGCTGGGCATCCTGAACGGTTTGCTCTACCTGCCCGAGGATGAACCCATCTACCGCAAGGCGCAACTGGCCCGACAGGTGTTCAAGGACTTCGACTTCAAGACCAGCGACGGCTTCGAGGCCGAGGCGCGCAAGGTGTTGAACATGTCACAGCAGTGGACTGCCGCCACGGAGTATGAACTCACCGAACTGGGCATCGAGGCGTGGGTGCAGAAGGCCGTGGTACAGGCTCAGAAGGTGCTGCAGCTCGTAGCCGTACGTGTGGATCACGAGAGCGCCAAGGTGAAAGGCGAACTGGCCACAGCGCGCAAGGCGACCGACGAGGCCATCCGCAAAGCCTACGACGTGGTGAACGCCCTCAATGTCCTCCAGTCCAGCGAATCGCTCAACGCCCTCATCACCGTGCTGCTCAGCATTGAGGAACGTGCCAAGCTCTACTACATCAGCGGCGGTTCTGCCTCAGGCATCAACAAGCCAAACAATGGTGGCTCCACCGAACAAGGCGGTGGCACATCTGAAGGTGGTGAACAGGGTGGAGGCACTGAACAAGGTGGAGGCTCATCCGAAGGCGGTGAACAAGGCGGCGGCACCAACAGCGGCTCAGGCACTGGCACCATCACTCCTGGCGGTGGCAACGGAGGTGATAATGGTGGCGGCAACGGTGACTACGAAGACCCCGGCGAC
>JAFZVN010000082.1 GCA_017617805.1 Bacteroidaceae bacterium
CATGACGGACCCTGAACTCTACCGCTGGCTCGTGGCTTTGGGCATCATCTACTGGCAGAGCGGACAGTACATGCTCTATGCGGACTATGCGCGTGAGGGACTGGCGAAGAGCCGCACACACTTGCGCCGCAGCAAGATGGGGACGGAAGATACGATAATGGAGGATTAAGAAAAATCTGATAAATCTGTGAAATCACCCCGAAGGGGTAGGTTAAAAATTAAGAGTGAAAGGGGAGCTGGTTCGTGAGAATCTGCTCCCTTGATATAATATAATGTGTCTATGTTTCGTTATATGATGAAAGAACTAATAGGATGGAGACAATGATTGGAACAGAACGGGTGTTCAGCATCTTTAAGGAACTGAATCAAATACCACGTCCCTCTCATCATGAGGAACGAGTGGCGAACTATCTTTGCCAGTTTGCAGAGCGACTGCATTTGGAGTATGAGCGCGACCAAGAGAATTGTGTGGTGATTCGCAAACCTGCCAGTCCTGGCCATGAGGGAGCGGAACCCATCGTGCTGCTGAACCACATGGATATGGTGTGCGTGGGCATGAACGACCCTCTGAATGACCCGATTGAGGCTTATGAGGAGAATGGGTGGATGAAGGCTCGTGGCACGTCGTTGGGAGCAGACAACGGCATCGGCTTGTCGATGGCGCTTGCCGTATTGGAAGATGACAGCATCGTGCATCCTGCACTGGAGGTCATCACCACGACGAACGAGGAAGATGGCATGTCGGGAGCCTCGCAGTTGAGCAAGGATTTCCTGAAAGGGCGTAAGGTCATCAACCTCGACTCGGAGGATTACGACACAATCACAACGGGGGCTGCAGGTGCCTGCTTGCAGTTCCATCGCATTCCCATCCAGCGGTTGCAGGCAGAAGACAATCGCAAATGGTTCTGCTTCCGCATCGATGGAGGATTGGGTGGCCACTCTGGCGTTGACATCAACAAGGGACGTTGCAGCGCGCTGATTCCTGCCAGAACCTTCTGGAAAGCCATCTGTCAGAAGAATGACATTGACGTGAGTCTCATCGAGATAGGGGAGGCCAATGCGTCGATTGCCTCGAAGGGGGAGATGGTGATGGGTATTGCCTCGGACGAGGCTGTTGAGTTCGTGAAGGGACAGGTGGACAGCATCAATCTGTGGTTACGTGAGGAATATGGGAACAGCGACCCTCGCATCGGATGCTGCATCGACGAATGTGACAGCCAGAAGACAATCATCCCCAAAATGGCTTTAGAAGCGCTCGTCAACTGTTTGGAGCAGGTGCCCCAAGGTGTGGTGAAGATGAGTGAGTCGATGCAGGGAACAGTGGAGACCTCCAATAACGTGGGACGCATCTCGACGGCAGAAGATCATATCTTTGTCTCGACTCACACAAGGAGTTTCCTCGACAACGAGATGGAGGCGCTCAGCAAGAAAATTGCCAATACCTTTACGGCTGCTGGTGCCCACAGCGAGGTTGTGATGTCTGCTCCTGCTTGGCAGGAAGACCAACAATCATCCTTCTTGCAGTTGGTCAGCAACACGTTCCAAGATGTGTTGGGATGGCGTCCTCGCATGGTGGCTATGCACTTTGTGTTGGAAGCCGGTTTCTTCGTACAGCACTATCCAGGCATCCAAATTGCCAGCATCGGTCCTCGCATCGTGGAACCTCACTCCACCAGCGAACGGGTGGAACTGACTACCATCAACGACATCTGGCAGGTGCTGCTGGAACTGCTGAAACGGTTGGCTGAATAACCTATCGTCATGAACAAGAAAGAGCCCATGCAATGTAGCACGGGCTCTTTGTTGATATGTTCTTGAGATGCCTTAGAATTCAGCAGTCTTTGGCGTACGTGGGAACGGAATGACATCGCGGATGTTCTGCATGCCTGTGACGAAGAGGATGAGACGTTCGAAACCGAGTCCGAAACCTGCATGAGGGCAGGAACCAAACTTGCGGGTGTCGAGATACCACCACATGTCCTTCATCGGAATCTGACGCTCCTCAATCTCGTTCATCAGCTTGCCATAGTCCTCTTCGCGGACAGAACCACCAATGATTTCGCCAATCTGTGGGAAGAGCACATCGGTGCCCTGCACGGTCTGAGCCATCTCCTGACCATCGAGTACAGGGTTCTTCTCGTCTATCTTCATGTAGAATGCCTTGATGGCCTTGGGATAGTGGGTCATGATGACAGGCTTCTTGAAGTATTCCTCGACGAGGTAGCGCTCATGCTCAGAGGCAAGGTCATCACCCCAGTTGCAGGGGAACTCAAACTTGCGTCCGTCCTTGATGGCCTGCTGGAGGATGCGAATACCCTCGGTATAGTCGAGGCGCACGAAATCCTCTTTGAGCACACCTTCGAGACGCTCAATGAGCCCTTTGTCTATCATCTTGTTGAGGAAGTCCAGGTCATCCTTACAGTTGTCAAGTGCCCACTTCACACAGAACTTGATGAAGTCCTCTTCGAGATCCATCAGGTCGGGCAGATCCATGAAGGCAATCTCCGGCTCAATCATCCAGAACTCTGCCAAGTGACGAGGCGTGTTGGAGTTCTCGGCACGGAACGTAGGACCAAAGGTGTAGATGGCTCCAAGGGCTGTGGCACCCAGCTCACCCTCCAACTGACCGCTGACGGTGAGGGAGGTCTGCTTGCCAAAGAAATCGTCATCGTAGATAATGCTGCCGTTTTCGTCCTTCTTGAGGTCGTAGAGGTTCTTGGTGGTCACCTGGAACATCTGACCAGCACCCTCACAGTCAGAGGCTGTGATGATGGGGGTGTGGAAGTAGAAGTAACCATGCTGGTGGAAGTAGGTGTGGATGGCCATCGCCATGTTGTGGCGAATACGCATCACAGCGCCAAACGTGTTGGTGCGCAGACGCATGTGGGCGTGCTGACGCATATACTCGAAGGACTGTCCCTTCTTCTGCATGGGGTAGTCGGCAGGACATTCGCCAAACACCCTGATGTCGGTGGCCTGCACCTCAACAGCCTGGCCAGAGCCGATGCTCTCGACCATCGTACCTGTCACAGAAAGACAAGCACCCGTGGTGATGAGTTTCATCATTTCAGGGTCGAACTTCTCCACATCGGCCACCACCTGCACGTTCTTGATGGTGGAACCGTCGTTGAGGGCAATGAAGTTGACAGCCTTGCTGCCACGCTTCGTTCGCACCCAACCCATCACAGTGACCTCAGCGCCAAAGTCTGTGCGCTGGAGGAGGTCTATTATTTTTGTACGTTTCATCTTTTTGAAAATTGAAGAGTTGAAAAATTGAAAAATTGAAGTACCATGCGGCTTGTACACACGCGTTAGCCAGACTTCAATTCTTCAATTCTTCAATTTTTTAATTCTTACTCATAGTGTCCTGTGTGCAACATAGCCACTTCCTGTTCAGTGAGGAAGCGCCAGTCACCACGCTTGATTCCCTTCTTGGTGAGACCTGCGAAGACCACACGATCGAGCTTGCACACCTTGTAGCCAAGGCTCTCGAAGATACGGCGAACGATGCGGTTCTTGCCAGAGTGAATCTCGATGCCCACCTGCTTGTGGTCAGTCTCAGATGCATAGCTGATGTCATCGGCCTTGATGTCGCCATCCTCCAATGTGATGCCCTCTGCAATCTGCTTCATGTCGGCAGCAGAGAGATTCTTGTCGAGGTGAACATGGTAAATCTTCTTCTTCAGGAACTTAGGATGAGTCAGCTTTGAAGCCAAGTCACCATCGTTGGTGAAGAGAAGCACACCAGTGGTGTTGCGGTCGAGACGTCCAACAGGATAGATGCGTTCACGACAACAGTTCTTCACCAGCTCCATCACCGTCTTGCGCTGCTGTGGATCGTCAGAAGTGGTGACGTAATCCTTAGGTTTGTTGAGGATAACATACACCTTCTTCTCGATGCTCACGAGCTGGTCGTGGAAGTGTATCTGATCTGTGCGCTGCACCTTCGTGCCGAGCTCTGTAACCACTTGTCCGTTGACAGACACTACACCAGCCTGGATGAACTGGTCAGCCTCACGACGAGAGCATACGCCTGCATTGGCGAGGAACTTGTTCAGACGGATTGGTGCATTGGGGTCTTCAAGATATTCCTTATATTCTATCTGCTTCTTCAAGCTGTACTTCGCATTGGGATTGTAGCCACCACGCTGATTGTTATAACCACCACGCTGATTGTAGCCACCACGCTGCTGATAGCCACCACGCTGCTGGTAACCGCCACGCTGCTGATAGCCACCACGCTGCTGGTAACCGCCACGCTGCTGATAGCCACCACGCTGCTGGTAACCACCACGCTGCTGGTAACCCTGCTGCTCAAAGCCCTCTTGTTCACCATTGGGCTGGTAACCACGATTAGGGTTGTAGCCACCACGCTGCTGATAACCACCACGCTGCTGATAACCACCACGCTGCTGATAGCCGCCACGCTGCTGGTAACCACCATTGTAGCCACCACGTTGGTAACCACCCTGACGAGGCTGGTAGCCATGTGACTGATAGCCGCCCTGCTGTTCTTCACCATCCGAAGACGAGCCATTAAACCCTGCGGGACGGAAGCCACGCTCGTTCTGTACGCCATTTGAACTGTATGCAGCACGCTCATTGCGATTGAAACGAGGACGCTGCGGACGGTCACCACGATTGAAGGTTGGACGACCCCCCATGCTGCTTTCACGGTTGTAAGATGGACGATAACCTTCGCGGTCACTTCCATTCTCAGATTTCTCTTCTGATGCAGGATTTTTTCCCTGCCATTCTTCAATTTCAGACATAAAAAATTTACAATTTAACAAGTTACAATTTACTATTTATTTTGCGATTGTATGATAGGTTTTAACAATCTTTTTTACATTCCTGTATAAGTATGAGGCGTGATGGCCCTCAGTTCCTCCTTCACGCTCTCTGACACATCCAGTCCATCGATGAAGCCCTTGATGCTCTCTGCCGTGATGGCAGCATTGGTGCGAGTGAGCGCTTTGAGTGCTTCGTATGGATGAGGATAAGCCTCACGACGGAGAATGGTCTGAATGCCCTCTGCACACACTGCCCAGCAGTTGTCGAGGTCGCGATTGATGGCATCCTGATTGAGCAGGAGCTTGCGCAGACCCTTCAAAGTCGATTGGATGCTGATGACCATGTGCCCCATTGGCACACCCACATTGCGGAGCACGGTTGAGTCGGTCAAGTCACGCTGCAAACGGCTGACAGGCAATTTCTGACCCAAGAAAGCAAGGATGGCGTTGGCCATACCGAGGTTGCCCTCTGAGTTCTCGAAGTCGATAGGATTCACCTTGTGAGGCATTGCCGATGAACCCACTTCGCCTGCCTTGATCTTCTGCTTGAAGTATTCCATCGACACATACATCCAGAAGTCTCTGTCGAGGTCGATGATAATGGTGTTGATGCGCTTCATGGCATCGAAGATAGCACCCAAGTTGTCGTAGTTGCTGATTTGAGTGGTCCACTCCTCACGCTGCAAGCCCAGTTTCTCGCTCACGAACTTATTGCCAAACGCCTTCCAATCATAGTTGGGATAAGCGATATGGTGGGCATTGTAGTTACCTGTCGCACCACCAAACTTGGCAGTAATCTTGCAAGCCTTCAACTGGTTCAGCTGCTCCGTCAGACGATATACATACACCATCACTTCCTTACCCAGACGTGTGGGAGAAGCTGGCTGTCCATGGGTCTTGGCCAACATGGGAATGTCCTTCCACTCGTCGGCGTATTCCTTGAGCTGTGCGATGAGCTCCTCCACCTGAGGATAGTACACCTCGTTGAGGGCATCCTTGATGGTGAGTGGCACAGAAGTATTGTTGATATCCTGGCTGGTCAAGCCAAAGTGGATGAACTCCTTGTAGGCTTCGAAATCACCAATCTTATCGAGTTCCTCTTTGATGAAATATTCTACAGCTTTCACATCGTGGTTGGTCACCTTCTCAATGTCCTTCACACGCTGCGCATCAGCCTCTGAGAAATTGAGGTAGATGTCACGCAGACGTTCGAAGAGACTCTTGTCGAAGCTTTTCAGCTGGGGCAGAGGTAACTCACACAAGGTGATGAAATACTCGATTTCAACACGCACACGATACTTAATAAGTGCATATTCTGAGAAATACGCAGCCAAATCCTGCGTCTTGCTTCTATAACGGCCATCTATAGGCGAAACGGCCGTGAGTGCATTCAGTTCCATATAAAGTTTTTCTTCGTTTACGTTCTTTTTTACACTTTTTATTTTATCTGCAAAGCGCGTCTCCGAGACGCTCCACGATGTTCACTTTGATTCGTAATCGGTTTCTTTTGCTTTTTTACGCTGCAAAGGTACGAATTAATTAGTAATTAGTCATTAGTAATTGAGGATTTTTCCTCTCTGACAGGTCTTTTTGAGTCTTTTTAACCCTTTTCGACCGCTGAAATGCGAAACACGGTGTACACCTCGACCACCACGAAAAACACAAAGGGTATCAGCCAAGCTGTTGGTCCCACATACAAACCTGCATAAAATCCAGTCGGCAACCACATGAAAAGTGTGGCCAAAAACAAGCCCACCATTCCAAACACACGCTGATGATACAATCGGCGCAAGGTCAGTTCGCGAGGGTCTGTCAATGGATATTTCAGATAAAAGGGGGTCTGCATGAAACGCCCGATAGCCAAAGCGACAGTACCGATTGCCATCAAGATAGCTGCCACCAAACGTGTGTCGGTCTTGGGGAGCACCCATAAACAAGCACCCACCAGCACCAGGCATAACCCTGTCACCTCTATGATTCCTAAGATTTTTTCCTTATTCATTTCCACCCCTAAACTCTAATCTCTAAACCTTAAACTATTCATCCTCCTCTTCCACAATAAAGATGTCCTCATTGTCGGTCTTCATGAAATAGCGGCTGCGAGCCACTTCTTTCACGGCCTCAGGATCATTCTTCAAGGCATCCAATGTTTTCTTGTCCTGATTAAACTTACGGTTATATTCATCGATTTCGCTCTTCAAACGCGAAATCTCCTGCTGTTGACCAATGCGATTCATGATGCTGCTGTCGCCCACAAAGCCAATGGTACCCCCAAAAATGGCGAGGGCAACCAAATACTTCAGCTTGAAAATCCAATACTTAATGCTACTTTTCATAAAAAACGCTCACTTTATTCAAAAAAACATGCCTTAAATTTTACTTGCTGTGCAAAGTTAGTGCTAAATGCCTCTTCCAACAAAAAAAATCAGGCAAAAAGTTGTTAAATAGGTTTATTCTCTCTACCTTTGCCGTTGTTTGTTCAACAACAAACCTATTTTTATTCAATTAAAAACCAATGAAACAAAAAATCATGAGGACTTTTCTGATATTTATTAGTATATGTGTGAGTTGCTTGGCTGCAATGGCGCAAACTGTGACTGTGAAAGTGGATGTGACCAACGATTGGAAAGAGGACAAGGTGGATGAGCCAGTGGTGGTGAAATTGGCTGACGTGAAAGGATTGAATTTCGAGGTCAAGAGTGTGACAGTAACTTACAAAGGCGATGATGTGCCGTTTCAGTTGGACGATATGGACGGCAACCAGCGTGCAGATGAACTCTTCTTCCTCACCGACATCAAAGGCAAGGACACCAAGACCTTTGAGATGAAGTTCTCAGCCAAAGAAAACAAGAAGGCAAAAGAAGTGGAACCACGCATCTACACAGCCTTGCAGTTGAGAGACAAACAGGACAATCATCCTGATGTGGTGCGTGTGGAGGCCAAAGGAACCAGCAATATCTTCAACGACATCTACATGCATGGCATCACGTTGGAGTCGGACATGGTGGGTTTCCGCATCTACTTTGATGAGCGTCAGAACATTGACCTCTATGGTAAGCAACAGCGTCGCATCGAACTGCCAGAGACCCAGTTCTATACCACCCCAGAACAACTGAAGAAAGGCTATGGTGTGGATGTGTTGTGGGCTGGTCAGGCCATTGGCTGTGGCTCGTTCAAGGATTGGCAAAAGAAGAAGCCTGTCAATTGGACAGACGTGGGTTTGAGAGGTCAGAGAGTGGTGACTACAGGACCGCTTCGCACAGTAGTGGAAGTGTACGATCTCGGCGTAAAGACACCTGAAGCAGAGGATATGATGTATGACCTGCACCAATATTACACGCTCTATGCTGGTCATCGTGATATGGCGGTGGACGTTCAGTATACAAAGACAGCATCAGGCAAGAAGTCCATTGAGAAGCTCTTCTGCACAGGTGTCCAGAAAGTGGGTGTGACTGCTGACGAGACCACACGCAAAGGACATAAGCCACAAGGATTTGTGAAGAAAGAAGGAATGGCTGGTTCATGGGGTTGCGACTATCCCGATATGGGCAAGAAGCAACAATGGGCACCTGAAGCCATCGGAATGGCTGTATATATGCCCAAAGAGTATATTCGCGACACCAAAGAAGATGACCTCAACTACCTCTTTGTGGTGAAGCCCGACTCGAAGGGTTCGCTTCATTATTATCTTACCTTTTGTGCCGACAAGGAAGCAGAAGGCTACCACACAGCTAAGGATTGGTTTGCTTCTCTTGATGATTGGAAAGAGGCATTGGAGCATCCTGTGAGGGTGAAAGTGAAGTGATGAACTCAAGGGCAAGGGGATTTCACGCCTAATTGTACAGAAAATCCTACCATATATAGTGGTTTCCCTATCGCCATTCGAAAAGAATGTCGTACCTTTGCCATCGGAACTAACAACAAATAATTCTGTCATTATGAAAAAAGGACTTACCTTATCAAGCATCATCGCTGTGTTGACTGTGTGCCTGATGTGTACCTCATGCAGCAAGGACGAGACATTGGCCAACCGCCTCTCAGGCAAATGGAAAGGAGAGTGGGGCATGTCGTATGTGGATAGAAACGGCGTCACCTACAACTCTGCCTACTCCGTCGTTGAGTTCCACAGCGATGGGATGTTCGAAACCCAAGGTTACGGTTATCAAGAAGATTATTATCATGAAGGTCCCTTCACGCGACTGGGCTTCTACTTCGAATGGAGAATCGACCACAAGACCATCTACATCAACTATCCTGGTTATGCTGAGTACAATTGCGTCATCCGCGACTATGAGATGAAGAAGAAGCATTTCACAGGTTACATTGGCAACACCCGCTTTGACCTTGACAATTTGGAGAAAGACTATAAATGGTATAACTATGCGGCCAGATATGTGGCTACAGGAACTGCTGTCCTGCTGTGGTTGGCAGATGGTACCTACTACTATTATGACGATTACTATTACGACGACTACAATTATGGTACGCGTAGCACCTCTGCAGAGATGTTGGATGAGAATGGCAAGCCAGCAGGCGACATGATGCCTATCCGCATCTTCAACCGATATGCAGAATGTGCAGAATAACGATTGTTCATCCATTAAAAAACTATTCAATATGAAAAAGTATTTCACATTGGCTTGCATGGCTGCTTTGTTCAGCTTATGTGCAGTTTCATTCTCTTCTTGCACCGATAGAGATACAGAGGAAGCGATGGTGCTCTCTGGTCAGTGGCAAGGCAACTGGGGCATGTACTACGAAATGGAAGACCCATGGGGAAACTACGTGGCGTTCGATTCTTACGACACAGACATTGTGTTCTATCCTGACTACGACTACGCCACGCATGGTTATGGATATCAAGTCGATTGGTATCGTGAAGGTCCCTACGAACGATTGAGTTACAAGTTCCACTGGAGCATCACCAACGGCGTCATTCACATGACTTACCCAGGTTATCCAGAGTACAACTGCGATATTCGTGATTATCGTCTGAACAACGACCGCTTCAGAGGCTATTTTTCCAATGGCACGCAACCCTTCGAACTCTACAAGATTGCCGATTACTACAACTGGAGCTACTACTATTCTTGGGACTACCATTATTGGGCGTATGACGGCTGGAGTTGGGATGTTTACTACTATGCCAAGGAACGTCCAGAAATGGATACACGTACCGCTGTGGTCGAACAGAATGACACAACAGATAAGAAAGTACCTCGTATCGTGAAGATTGGAAACCGTTTCGCTGAAAAGTGAAAAAGGGAAAGTGATAAGTGAAAAATTTGCTACCGCAGCTGTTTGCCAGCAATCGACTTACAAACGCGGTAGCAAATTTTTTATTTTTCACTTATCACTTTACCCTTAACTCAGTCTTTTCAAATGGCAGAGCATCAGATTGCCCTCTTCATCTCTGAGGTGCATGCCACCTCCCTCACAATAGCGAAACATCTTGCAGGTGGCACAATCGCCTTTCTTCATCCAATCGCGATTGCGATAGTTCTGGAAGCCATGCTCCCACACCTCCCAGAAATGATCCTTGTAGATATTGCCTTGATAGTATTTGCCACGAATACTGGTACAAGCTGAAATGTTTCCGTCTATCAGAATGGAAGCCACACTCAGACCTGCCTCACATCGATAGAGGTGGTCACGCACTTTCCCTTCATATTCGCCTAAGAAGCCTTCACAGGCAAAGCTTGCATGGATTTTACCCTCCTGACGACAAGCGATGATGAACTCCATTAGTTTGCGGAACTTCTCATTGCTGATTTGCAGATCGGGATGCTGCTTGGCACGTCCAGCAGGGAAAATGGTGAAGAGTCGCCAATGACGCACGCCTGCTTCATAAAGCATCTCCTTCAACTGGGGAAGATACTCTACATTGCGAGCATTTACACAGGTCACCACATCCCAAATCACACGTTGCTGACTGGCCAACATACGAATGGCTCTCATGGCATTCTTGAAACTACTCTCATGCCCACGCATCCAGTTGTGGTCTTCTTCGTTACCATCAAGACTGACGGTCATGCTTCTCAATCCAGAGGCACACAACCGTTTGAAACGCTCCTCTGTCAGCATCATGCCGTTGGTCACCATTCCCCAAGGGTATTCGCGCTTGTACAACTCCAAACCGATGTCCTCAATATCCTTTCGAGCCAAAGGCTCACCGCCTGAGAAAATCACCATCATGTCATGCGTGTCCACATGTGGCGTCACCTCCTCGTCTATCACCTTGAGGAAATCAGCAGCAGGCATATCAGGCATCAATGCTTCGGTCTTGCAGTCGCTGCCGCAATGCTTGCAATGCAGATTGCAGCGCAGGGTACATTCCCAAAAGAGCTGTCGCAGCGGATGCAACAGCTTTTGGTTCTTGCGGACTTGGCGGTCAAGTTCCAATCCCACCCTTTGTTTCAGAGAGAGGCTTGCCATTGAGTCACTTTTGTTGGATTTCGATGTCCATGCCGTCCTTCTCAATCATTTGCTGATAACGAGCAGGTCTCACACTGTACATCCCCTCAAACTCCACCATTTTGGATGTATCCGATTTCAACGAGTCGGACGTAAGTGAATCGATTCCCGCTGAATCAGGTTTCCAATTGAGGTCAGGCACACCATACATGCAAGGTTGAAAAAAGCAGGAGGACATCCCCAGCATTGCCACGATAGATGACAATACCTTGCCAGTCCATTCCAACCATTTGATTTTCAGTTTCTTCATATACGGATGGGTTGATTGCTGTTAAACACAAACCATTATTTCAATCCTAACAATTCCTTCACTTCTGGAGTGAGGTAGGGCTTGATCTTGTCGTAAGGAATGAGCGCCTGGGGCATTCCTATGGCATAGGGACCAATCTCGTAAGGTCCATAGTCGAATGCCACACCTTCTGCCATCAGCGAAGGATCGGTATCAGGGAAGTCAATGTCTTCGGGCTCATTCAGCATGCCGTCTTCACCATACTCATCCTGCAACGCTGCAATAATCATCTTCAGCAAAGCAGGACGTCCCGCCTTAGTGATGATATCGTCCATCGCGAGGACACGCAGGTTCTTCAGGTCGAAGGTACGTCCGAATCCCCAAGGCATTCCATGAGCGGCACCTGCATTGTAGTCGTAACCAGAATCCCATAAGGTGAGGAGGTTCTCTGTCTGCCAACGCACTTCAATCGAAGATTCGTAATCGTTGGCAGACTCAAACGCCATCTCATCCATCTCATCGGGATCGTCTGTAGGCAAAGCGGCATTCACATGACCTGCACACCTTGCAGATAACGCTGAACGTACATCGGCCTCACCACGTTCTTTCAGTTTGGCATACACTTCCGCCACTTGTGCCGCTGTGGCAGGTGCTTCCACATGTTCAATAGGATCAGCATCAATCGTGAGCCACTGGTTGATGAACTCCACCACTTCGGGCTTGCCAGCCACAGCCTTGAGGGAAGAAGCAGCGAAGTAGTCCTTCACCGTCGCAATCTCGTAAGGTGCAGGGTCTTCGTCACTGCTATAATCGACGATTTTCACCTTGTACTCTACAGAGTCTTTGTAATCCACCTGTTCGAACACCAATGTGTCTGACACCTGAATGGCAGCTGAATCATCACTGGCCGCCTCACCTGTAGCGGCACCTTTGTTTCCTGTGCAGGCCATTGCCATCAGCAACAGCAGGGCACTCCATGTTACGTTCATTCTATTCATTGTTATTTTAATCAATTTATCAACTGTCAACTGTTTTTTCTTTCGCCAAAGTACTTCGTCTCAGCCAACTTCATCAGATACTGTCCATATTGGTTCTTCAGCATCGGTTGAGCCAGTTCACGCAGCTTCTCTGTCGAAATCCAGCCATTGCGATAGGCGATACCCTCCAAGCAGGCAATTTTCAAGCCTGTGCGCTTCTCCAACACTTCGATGAAATTGGAAGCTTCAGAGAGTGAATCGTGCGTGCCAGTATCGAGCCAAGCAAAACCTCGTCCCAACAACTGCACCTTCAGATTCTTCTCTGCCAAGAACTCCTGATTCACCGTCGTAATTTCCAGTTCTCCACGTGGTGAGGGCTTGATGTTCTTCGCCACTTCCACCACTTTGTTGGGGTAGAAATAAAGACCCACCACTGCATAGTTGCTCTTTGGTTGTTTGGGCTTCTCTTCAATCGAGAGGCAGTTGCCGTCCCCGTCAAACTCAGCCACACCATATCGTTCTGGGTCGTTCACGAAGTAGCCAAACACGCTGGCTTTGCCCACTTTCGCCTGTTCCACACATTCTTTCAACATGCTTGAGAACCCACGGCCGTGGAAGATGTTGTCGCCCAGCACGAGGCACACATCGTCATTGCCCACAAACTTCTCGCCAATGATGAACGCCTGTGCCAATCCGTCTGGGGAGGGCTGTTCGGCATATTCGAAATGCACACCATAGTCGCTGCCATCGCCCAACAGACGCTTGAAGCCAGGCAGGTCATATGGGGTTGAGATGATGAGTATCTCTCTGATGCCAGCCAGCATCAGCACAGAGATAGGGTAATACACCATCGGCTTATCGAAGATGGGGATGAGCTGCTTGCTCACACCCTTGGTGATAGGGTATAGCCTTGTACCAGAACCACCAGCGAGCACTATGCCTTTCATTTCCTTTATTATTATAGAAGTTAAAAGAAGTTAGAGCAGTTATTGTTACGCTTGAAGTTAAAGACGTGTGTCATGCTGTTCGCAAGGTGTCGTCGTTAACTTCTTTAACTACTCTAACTTCTTTATTCTAAAAACTAAAAGAGCTTGTTGGGATATACGCCATCAGCCACCAATTTGGCGATGCGCTCCACGGTTGCTTCACGGTCAGCAGCATAAGTCACGCCGAACCATACAGAAGTGGTGTCAAGCACCTCAACAGTAGCTGTTCCATCGTTGATGAGTTTGTTCACCATCAATGGGATGAAGAACTCAGCCTTCAGGTTTTCCATGTTCTTGGGGTCGCTCAAGAACTCCTTGAAATACTCCTCAGAGTACTCAAAATAGTCAGGAGTAAAGCCCCACATGTTCATAGACACTGGCACATTCTCCTCCAGAGGAATCCATTCGCCCTGCTCGTCCTTGTAGCAGATGGCATTGCCCTTGTCTGCCTGACGCATGATTTCAGTACGTTCCACCACATCGGTGAGGTGACGGTTGTTGTCATACACGCATACACCACGAGCTACAGAACCATTCTCTGAGAGTGTGTTGCAGCAACGGAAGCCCACCATCGCATATTTGTTCTTCGAACCTTCTGGCAGGTTGGAGAGGTATTTGCCGATAGACATGAAGGCATCACGACCATAGAAGTCATCGCAGTTGATCACAGCGAAAGGCTCCTTGATGACGTCCTTACCCATCAGCACAGCGTGGTTCGTACCCCAAGGCTTCACACGTCCTTCTGGGCACTTGAAGCCCTCTGGAAGGCTGTCAATGCTCTGGAAGCAAAGTTCGCAAGGCACCACTCCCTCATACTTAGAGAGAATCTGTGTGCGGAACTGCTCTTCAAAATCCTTACGAATCACCCATACAATCTTGCCGAATCCTGCTTTCACAGCATCGTAGATGGAGTAATCCATGATTGTTTCACCGTTTGGTCCAAGACCATCCAACTGCTTCAAGCCACCGTAGCGGCTGCCCATTCCCGCAGCAAGGAGAAATAATGTTGGTTTCATAAATAGTTGATTAGTTTTTTAGTTATTCTATCACCACTCGTGTCCATCCATGCACATCAGGTTCTGTGCCATACTGGATGCCACGCAGTTTGTTATAGAGTTTCTCTGAGATAGGACCAGGTTTGCCATCCTTCGAAATCTGGAAGGACTTCTTCTCTTCGAGGTCATCAATCTTACCGATAGGAGAGATCACGGCTGCTGTACCACAAGCACCAGCCTCCTCAAACGTAGCTAGCTCGTCCTCTGGAATCTGACGGCGCTCCACCTTCAAGCCGAGGTCTTCTGCCAACTGCATCAGGCTCTTGTTGGTGATGGAGGGGAGGATGGAAGTTGACTTAGGTGTCACATACGTGTTGTTCTTGATGCCGAAGAAATTGGCAGCGCCACACTCATCCATATACTTCTTCTCCTTGGCATCGAGATAGAACTCACATGCATAGCCGAGGTCGTGAGCCATCTTGTTGGCACGCAGAGAGGCAGCGTAGTTACCACCCACTTTATAGATACCTGTGCCTAGAGGAGCCGAACGGTCATACTCACGAATAATCACATAATCATTGCAAGAGAAACCGCCCTTGAAGTAAGGACCCACAGGGGTCACAAAAATCATGAACAGGTACTCCTGAGCTGGATGCACACCCACCTGAGCGCTCGTACCAATGAGCAGCGGACGGATATAAAGCGTAGCGCCTGTCTCGTATGGAGGGATGAAACGCTCATTCAGACGCACTACCTTATCGACCATCTCATTGAACTTCTCCGTAGAGAGTTCAGGCATGAGGATGCCACGACAAGTGCTCTGCAGACGGGCAGCGTTCTCGTCAGAGCGGAACACGCGCACCTTGCCATCAGGACAACGATAAGCCTTCAGACCTTCGAAAGCCTCCTGGCCGTAGTGCAGGCAGGTAGCTGCCATGTGGAGAGGGATAGTCTCCTCCGAACACACTTCAATCTCACCCCATTTGCCGTCACGATAGTAACAGCGTACATTGTAATCTGTCTTACGATAGCCGAACCCCAAGTTCGACCAGTCCATTTGTTCCATATCTTATACTTTTTTGTTGTTTACGATTCTTTTAGATGTTATTACGATTCAGTTTGCAAAGTTACTACTATTTTCCCAATCAACCAAATCATTTCCACTTTTTTGTGATATTTTCTAAGATTCCCCTATCTCATTTCAGCTTTCTTATAGGGAGAAGGACGGTGGCAAATGGAGCATCAGTTTCCCGGAATTAGACGTTCGTTTTGAAAAAGCACTTGTGCTGCGAATGGTGGTCAAATGTGGGTGTGGGAACGTTTTTTGTGGTTCATCCGTCATTTTTTCTGCGATTTGTTTTGTGTTGTCTGAAATTTGTACTACCTTTGCGTCAGATTTTCAAGATAGGGGCGTAGCCCAGCTGGTTTAGAGCGCTGCAGTCACATTGCAGAGGTCATCGGTTCGAACCCGATCGTCCCTACTTCCATCTTATAGGTTTTGGTTATAGACTATGGTAGAAAGGAAAGGGTGTTGGATTGTTCCAACACCCTTTCTCTCTTTGTGATGACTAATCTGTCTGTCAGATGCTTTGTTCGCAGTTCCACACGAAGGCGCGAAGTCCCAGCATGGAGTTGTCTTCGTCCAACTGCTTGAGACGTCGGAGCAGGGGGGCAACCTTCTCGTCTTCGATAATGGTGATGATGGCACTGTTCATGGATGGCCAAGCATGGGAACCGAGGTGGGGGTCTCCTGCTTTGGTGCCGCGTCCTCCTGCTTGCTCGAAGAAGGTGTAGCCACGGATGGTGGTTTCGTTCAAGGCCTCAATCACATTCTCCTGATGTGCCTGGTCGTATGCTATAAATACTGTTTTCATATCTTTTCGGGTTATTCGTCTCTATGTCTGTTAAGGTCATCCTGAGCCTTCTTCTCCAGGGTGCTGACACGGGTGGCTGTCAGCATTTCCTCTGCCTTGTGCTCCTTCCAGTAGGCGTCGAGCTCGCGCTTTTCTTTGATCTTGCGACGCTGGCGGTTGATGCCGACGGCTCCGAAGATACAGAACATGGAGGGCACGTAGATGAGGGTGAGGAGGGTGGAGATGGTCAAACCACCGATGACGGAGATACCAAGCGGACGCCACATCTCTGCACCCACACCATGGCTGGTGGCCATTGGCAACATACCCAGGATGGTGGTGAGGGTGGTCATGAGGATAGGACGCAGACGGGAACGGGCTGCCATCACGGCCGAGCGGATGAGTCCGATACCTCGTTCGCGCAACAGCTGGGTGTAGTCGATGAGCACGATACCGTTCTTCACCACAATACCAATCAGCATGATACCTCCCAGCATGGACATGATGTTGAGCGTGGTGCCTGTCAGCATGAGCGCCAGGATGATACCTGATGCGGCGAAAGGCACGGAGAGGATGATGATGAAGGGGTAGGTGAGCGACTCGAACTGTGCAGCCATCACGATGAACACGAGGAGGATGATGAGGATGCCCAGGGTGCCGAGGTCGCGGTTGGAGTCTTGCTGGTCTTCGTACGAACCTGCCACCTGCACAATGACTCCGCTGGGGATGTCGAGGTCGGGGTAGAAGGATTCACCCAGTTCCACACCGTCGGACAGGGCGTAACCATCGGCCAACACGGCACTGACGGTGACGATACGCTGACGGTCTTTGCGCTCAATGGTGGGAGGAAGCGAGCTTTCGCTCACTGTGGCGATGTCGCGGATGCGAATGTCCTGCCCCAGCGCATTGGGGATGATCATGTTCTCGATGTCCTCCACCGAACGACGGGCTGTGGGTTCGTAGCGCACCTTGATGTCATATTCCTCACCATCTTCACGATAGCGGCTCATCACCGAACCATAGATGAGGGAACGGACTGCACTGGCGGCTGTGGAGAGACCGATGCCCTGCTGGGCGAGCTTGTCGCGGTCGAAGTTGACCACGATTTCTGGCTGATAGTCGGAACGGGAGATGTTGACCTGTGTGACCATCTCACTCGCACGGAATTTGTTGGCCATGCGTTCTGCCACCTGATAAGTGGCATCCATATCATAACCATATATCTCGAACACAGCAGTTGGCTGACCACCCATGCCTCGGTTTCCTTGGTTACCACCGAGGTTCACCATGAATTTGGCCAATTCTGGAATCTGCTTCAGGTCGGCACGCATCTCGTCACAAATCTGTGCAAGTCCTTTCTCACGCTTGTTCGAGGGCACCATCATGATGTTGTAGGAAATGATGTGGGTACCATTATCGTTGAGTGAAGCAAAGGTGTTGGCGTCGCCTGCCTGACCCACGGTGAAGTTACATGACTGCATGTCCTTGCCATAGCGTTCCTGCCACTTCTCGACTAGCTGCTTGGCCAACTCTTCCGACTTCTCCACACGTGTACCAATGGGCAACTGGAGGGTCACACCGATACGACCTGAGTCGTTAGCAGGGAAGAACTCGCTCTTGATGCCCACCAAGTAGGCGATGCCGAAGCTGAGCACGAAGAGGATGACGCAAGCTGACACAATCGTCCAGCGATGACGCACAGCCCAATTGATGCGTTGTTCGTACCAATCGTCGAGTCGGTCGAGCGACTTACCAATAGGACCATAGACTTTCTTGAAGAGTTTGCTCTGCTTCTTCTGCAGACGGAGCATCTGCGAACAAAGCATCGGCGTGAACGACAAGGCACTAGTGGTGGAGATGGTCATGATGATACACATCATCCAACCTAACTGCTTGAAGAGCACACCTGACATACCTGTTACCATTGTCAATGGGAAGAACACGGCAATCATGGTGAGCGTGGAAGCAATCACGGAGATAGCCACCTCGTTGGTCGCATGGATGGCCGCCTGTTTCGGAGCCGACCCTCGTTCGATGTGGGTGGTCACGTTCTCAAGCACCACAATGGCATCGTCCACCACATTACCAATGGCGATGGAGAGACAGGAGAGCGAAATCATGTTGAACGAACCACCTGTCGCATATAGATAGATGAACGAGGCAATCAACGACATCGGGATGGTGATGACGATGATGGTTGTGGCACGCCATCTGCCCAAGAAGATGAACACGATGAGCGCCACGAAAAGCATGGCGTAGGCAATGGTCTCTTCGAGCGTGTCGATGGTGTGCAGGATGTTGTCGGAGGTGTTGACGATGATGCCAAGCTTCACGTCAGTAGGAAGATTCGCCTGCAAGGTGGGCAGCATGTCCATCACCTTGTTGGAAATCTCCACCGAGTTGGCACCGCTCTGCTTCTGAATGACCACGATGGCACCTTGCTGACCATTGGTGAAGGTGCGCTGTGAACGCTCCTCCACATTATCGACAATACGAGCCACATCGCGCAGATAGACATTCACTCCATTGTTGGAACCTACAATCACGCCAAGCATCTGCTGAGGGTCATCGAACTCACCTTCCACACGTACGGTGTAGGTCTGTGTGCCGACATCGACCGTACCATTCGTCACGTTTAGGTTCTCAGCCGAAATGGCACTTGCCACACGGGTAGGACTCAGATGGTAGGCCTCCATCTTCTGGGGGTCGAGGTAGATATTGATTTCTCGCTGAGGAGCACCCACGATACTCACCGTACCAACACCGTCGATACGTGCCAAGGGGTTGCTCACATTGTCATCGAGAATCTTATACAGCGCCTGCTGCGATTCCTCTGCCTCTACCGACAGCAGAAGGATAGGAATCATATCGGTCGAGAACTTGAACAGGATAGGGGTCTGAGCATCGTCTGGCAACGAGTTCGACACCATGTCCAGCTTGTCTCGCACGTTGTTGGTCAAGACATCGATGTTGTATCCGTATTCAAACTCCAGCGTAATCACCGACACATTCTCACGGCTGTTGCTCGTCACGTGCTTGAGGTGCTCCACCGAGTTGAGCACATTCTCCAATGGGCGCGTCACGTTGTTCTCAATATCTTCAGCCGAAGCACCTGTGTAATACGTCATGACCATGATCGTATTCGTGTCGATGTCCGGATAGAGGTCAATTGGCAACTTGATGGCCGAGAAGAGACCCAATATAATCACTGCCAGGAAGCAGAGACTTGTCATAATCGGTCGTTTGACCGCTCCTTCGTATAGACTCATAATTACTTATTTTACCACTTCCACTTCCTTGCCATTGGCCAATCGGCTTTGGCCTGCAATGACCACTTCGTCGCCTGAGTTCACACCACTCAGAATCTCGTACTGAGTGCCGATGTGCTTACCTAACTCCACCTTGTTGTAAGATACCTTGCCACCTTTATATACATAAACGTAGCGGTCGCCTGCACCAATCTGCTTCACCAGTGCCTCGTCTGGAACGAGCACGTGGTTCTTGCTGCCGAAATTCACAGTGGCACGTGCAAACATACCTGGACGTACTCGCAGGTCTGAATTGTTGATGGTTACCTCCATTGGGAACGTGTGGGTGCTCTGGTCAATCGTTGGATAGACAATCGTCACCTTGCCATAGAAAGTTTCACCCTCGTAGGCATCCAACTGGATATCGACGGGCATGCCCTTGAACACCAACTTGTAATAGACCTCTGAGATGTTCACCAACACCTTCACGGGATTGGTCTGCTCGATGGTCAGGATGGGGTTGCCATTGCTGTACATATCGCCATCGTCGTAGTTGCGAGCAGTCACCACACCGCTGATGGGAGCCACCAAATGGGTGTTCTCCATGAGCTGCTTCAACTGTGTGGAGAACACATCCAATTGCAGCTTGGCATTGTCGTATTCCGCCTTGCTGGCACCACCCACCTGATAGAGCTGAGAGGTACGGCTGAATTCAACCTTCTGGTTTTCCAACTGCAGTTTCAACTGCTGCAAGTTGCTGGCATCCAATTGCACGAGCACCTGCCCCTTGCGTACTTGGTCGCCTACATCCACATATATCTTCTCGATACGGTAGGGGGTGTTTGGAGCGATGTTGTTCTTCACGTCGCTCTCCACAATGGCTGTGTAAGTCTCGGTTTGTGGGATGTCCTCGCTCGTCACTTTGGCGATTTTCACCTGTGGCTTCTGTTGCTGGACAGCGCCAGCCTTCTCGTCGTTCTTGCAGGCAATAACCAGCGCTGCAAGAGCCACCAATGATAATGTCTTCAGATATTTCATATTCTTCTATTATTTCAGGTAATACTCCCGACCCAACGTGTAGTCGAGGTCTGACTTGTTGGTCAGATAGTTGTGGATACTTTCTACATAGGTGAGTTCCGCTTGCGTATGCGCTATCTCGCTCTGGTTCAGTTCGAGAATCGTGCCACGTCCAATCTCATAACGCTTGCCTGCAATCATCACAGCCTTTTCAGCCTGTCTTACAGCCTCAGCGTTACTTTCGATCTGTGCCATTGTGCTGGCCATGTTCTGCTTGTAGCTCGCAGCGGCCAATTCCAATTGGCGACGTGCGTTCAGACGAGTGTCCTCCAACTGCGCAATCTGCACCTTGTTGCTCTTCAGCTTGGTCCAAGTGGTAGCATGGAAGATGGGCACACTTACAGCGATGGAAAGTGTGGAGCTGGGTGAAAAGCTATAGCCAAACACATTCCAGTTGTTGTTTGCATAACTCTGGTATTGTCCTGTCAACTGCAAAGCCACAGTGGGCATGAAGTTGGTGCGCAGAAGCTTTTGGCTGCGTTCCAAAAGCGTCATGTTATGATCTAACTGACGGAGTGTGGAGTTGTTGTCAAGCTCTTCTGTTGGTGCTTCTGCATCCGCCAAGGTCAATTGGCTCTCATAGGCTTTGAGCGAGTCGTTGATGGCAATATCCACATCGGCTGTCACACCCATCAGCACTTTCAACTTCAAGAGCGACAGCTGCTTACCATTCTGGCTGCTGATCATTCCTGCAGCCATCGTTCTTGCTTGTACCTCAGCACTGATTTTGTCATACTCGCTCACTCTGCCTACTTTGAACTTCTCGTTCACCACGTCGAAATTCTCCCTGGCTACGTTGTAGCTTCGTTTCATCACTTCATAACTGTCGCTCGACAAGAGGGCGCTGTAATATGCTTTCGTGACTTGATTGATCAAGTCCAGACGACTGCCACGAGATTTCTCCTGAGCCAGCAGGATATCCTGCTTGGTCAGTTTCATGTTCTGATACACGGCTGGAGCAAACACGGGCAGATTGAGCTGGGCGGCTCCCACTGCTGTGAGGGTTCCATCCACACCCATCTTGAATCTACCCATTCCTGTCACCATTTCTGCCACGAGGATGTTGTCCGTCAGAGAGAGCGTTGCATCCACTGTGGGCAGCAGATTCTGCCAAGCTTCCGTATCTGCCAACTTTTTCAGTTCAATCTCCTTATCGGCCACGTGGATAGTAGGGTTTTCAGCCAGCGCAATCTCAATCGCCTTTTCGAGCGTCAGATTCATCGTGCCAGCCGAAGCCTTCTCCACTTCCTGAGCCCCCATGCTCAGCGTTGCTGCCAAGAGCATACCGAGGCTCATTCCTAATTTTTTGCCATTCATTTTTACTGACTTTAACTTCTTTTCGATTTCTTTACCTTAAAAACGAGTGCAAAGGTACGGATAATTCTCAATTTGAACAACTTCGTCCCACTCATATTTAATAAATAATAACATCTAGACTCAAAAAAGAGTAACGAAATCGACTTTTAGAGCATTTTTGTAGGTTGTGAGCCCAATTTTTCCAGCTTTTTGTAGTCTTATGGAACAAAATGAGGAAGAGTCCCATCTGTCTTCACTTCACATAGAAGATGGGTTCGTCTGTTTGTGGGTCTTCTGGATAGAAATGGATGGCGGAGTCGTTGAGGCGGATGTGGTGGTTTTTCACCAGTTCATAGATTTCCGCACCTGCCCAGATGGTGGGTCCATAACCATGAGCCGCGAAGTTGTTGACGGGTCGATAGGCATAGAAAGCTGGATCGAAAGCAAGACCCGTACCCACACAAGTGCCTTCCACCTGTCCTTGCGCATTCACATGGGCATTCACGTAGTTCCAGGCGAGAATGGCCTGTGCGCCGTAGTTCTCAGCATCAAGCCACCCTTTATTGATGGCATGGGCAAGGCAATAGCAGTAGATGGCTGTACAGGAGGTTTCGAGGTAAGTGTCAGGACGGTCAAGCAGCTGATGCCAAGCACCATCATGATGTTGGAGGGGCAACAAACCTGCCAGATGCTCCTTGAAGTAGTTCATGATGATGGCAGATTCCTTCACGTCCAAGAGTTCGCAGGCCGTCAGCAGCGCCCAGCCATTGGCTCGTCCCCAGAAGAAGGAGGGACGGTTGCTGTCCGTTTGCTTGCCCATCGAAGGTGTCTCCACCCAGCCGTGTCGATAGAGATGCTTTTCAGCTACCCACATCTTATCATGGAAGAGTTTGAACTGACGGGTGGCTTTTTCCACCTCACCATGCAACGCCAAAGCTGGAATCCCCATAAACATGTCATCGAGCCAAACGGTGTTCTTGACAGGACGCAGGCGGGCAAACATACCGTCTTTGTAGCGATACTGCTTGTTGGCGATGAAATCGTAGTAGGTTTCGATTTGCGCTTTCAGCTGTGGGTCTTTCGCCTTCAACATGGCAGAGCAGATGGCACCTGCATCATCGAGTGCCTCAGGCTTTACCACTTGGTGCATTAGGGGGTCAATCTCCTCGCCTTTATCGAGTCGTGCCTTGAACTCGGGAGCAAGTTTGGCAAGGTACTCCATGCGGTCAATGGCATACTTCGTGTAGGAAGCATCGCCTGTGACTTCGCCAGCACGCAGCATGGCTGAATAAGTGACGCCCCACTCGTAGGAAGTCAGACGGAAGGTGCCACGTTTGAGCATCTTCCCTGTTTCGTCCAGCTCCATGAAGGTGGTGGCTTCGAGGTAGTTCTTCACCCTGTCCATCGTGGCTTTCACCTCTTCAGCCTTCGGCACTCCATAAGGAATCTTATAGGCGGGTTTCATGAGGTGAAGCGGTGCTGTGGCATCGTTCTGCTGCTCTTGAGCAGAGACGCATAAAGTGAAAAGTGAAAATTGAAAAGTGAAAAATCTGATGATCCACTCTTTGGATAGATGGAATAGTGATTTCTTCATATTGTTGATGATAAAATCGCCCAGCGCGTGGGCTGGTTATTTATTGATGGTTTCTTTGAGGAAGATGGCATCGAGTGTCCATGTGGCACAGTCGTTTGTCCAAATCATTTGCTTGTTCGTGAGCGGCAGGTGTTGCAAGAGGTCGTTCCATGCTGTTTGTTTCAAGGTTTCGTCACCTAATCGCCAACCTGCATAGGCTGTCAAGCGGGGGATGAGGAATCGGCTCTTGCTGATTTCCCATGCCTTTTGTTTGTAGAGTTTGTTGTGGTCGAGCCAGGCTTGGTAGAATTTGGGATGGTCTATCATCGGCTCCATCTCGTTCAGCAGTTCGAAGCCACCCATGATGGACATGAGGTGGTTGGTGCGTTGCAGGGAGGGATCTGCTTCTGTGCTGATGATCCCTGTGGCTGGGTCATATCCCAAGGCGAGTGGGCCTTGGAAGAAGCCTTGAGGGAAGGAGGTGATGGAGTTCATCCCTGCAAGTAAGAGTCCCTTTACCTCTGAGGAGGGAAATCTTTCCCATTCTGTCAACCAGTTGCTGGCATAAGCAAACCAGTCAGGACCGATACGAAGACGTGCTGGAGCTGTGCAGGGATAGAGCGTTCGTGGCTGTGCTAGCCGCATGGGGTCTAACGTATATAATAATGTGTCGGCACGTGCCACCTCATGCAAGATGTCGCCTGTGCGTTCATCAGCTGTCAGGTAATAGTAGAAGCGGTTCCACCAAGCTTCGCTCACTCTGGCTTCCTTGGCTCCACATCCCCAATGCAACACATTGTGTCGGCTTCCCAATCCAGCGTGAGGCCCTGTGTGATAGGTATCCACCTCGCTGCAATGACGGGTCATAGCCTCGGCCATTCGCCACACATCTTTGTCGCCTGTACGCAGGAACTGATACCACAACATGGCTGGTGAGCCCAGTTCGGTGTTGTCCCAGGCATAGCCTCCCACATCATATCGCCATTCGTCTCTCGACCCATCGTAGGCATGCATCACGTCGCCATAGTTGAAATAGCCATACCAGCCGTTGCGTTCTATTTCAGTTTGATAGAACTGCATGATTTCCTGCAACTTCCCTTCGATGAGGCTGTCACGTTCTGTTGTCATCGTAGGCAAGCTCCAGATGCCGAAAGCGCGTTTCCGATGCAGGTATTCTGGGGTGCAAGCAAGATGGTACTCTTCTTGGGCGTTGATAAGGATGGTGCTGGTACGTCCGATGCCCCAAGCGGTACTCATGCCTGGTTGCACATCCTCATAAGCAGCTTCGAGCGTGTGGGCAATGGTGTCGTAATGCTCAAAAGAATAGGGTTCCGCCTCTGGTGAATAGAGGCTGATGGTCACGATGGCGGTATCGCTTCTCATGCCGCACACAAGCAGCGTGGAAGGATAGGATTGCCAAAAATCTTTCAAGCGGAAAGACATCTGCGAGGTGTTGTCACCAACCGTCACCATCCCTTCTGAACGCTGTCCCTCGATGGTACCTATCCAAGGGGATTCGTGAGTGGCTCTCTTTCTGATACTGAATCCGTTAGGTGATAGTTGCGACAGACGGAAATCGTCCCATTGAGCAATGTTTTGCAACATGGATTGAGTGGTGTTATCCATGTGGTTGAGGTCGATGATTCGACGTGCGAGAAGCGGTTGTACCGACATCCGTTTGCCATCGAAATCCACAAACCGCTCATGTTTTTCTCCATGCACAGGCATTTTGAAGTGGATGCTGAGTTCGTGCAATCCCTCCTTGTTCAGGGTACTATCCACCAGCAGCGTGTGGACAAGTTTCATCTCCTTGGTGCCCTCATCTCTTCCAGTATATTGGTAAGTGCGGATGATAAAGTTCTTGCCCGTATATTTATGAACAGAACGGAAGTATCCTTGGGCCTCGATTTCGTGAGAGAGAATGGGAGAGGGTTTGCCGTTCAAGGTGACAGAGAAATCAGGAAAAGGCTCGCGCGGCAGTGGGGGTATCGATTTCAAGGGAGTAAAAGGCTCTTTCGTGAGCAGCACCGAATCTGTCCCTTCGGGAACGATGGCGGTGAATGCCTGCCATTTCACACTGCCGTCTTGCCACGAAGCCAATCGCCAAGTCTCTAATGGCAACACGATTCCCCTGTCTGTTTTGAGTTTAAATTCCTCTTTGGTCACTTCTCCCAAATCGAAGGGTACGCCGAAGGTGACGGCTCCATGCCCTTTCTCACCCACCCATTTCAAGACAATAGGCTCATTTTGAGGTTCACAAGTATAATGGAAGTTCCTCAATTGCGCCACAGTCATCGTAGTGCGGAAACCGAAATAGCCGCTCTTCAAAGGCTTGGGGTCAACATAATCCACCAACAGCTCTCCATCGATGTAGTAGCGTGCATGTCCATCCTTCTGTTCCAAACGAATCTTGTACCAACGGTTGCCCTCCAACAAGTGTGCTTGATCCGTATATTCTTTCAAGATTTTCGGACGAGCATCCTCATTGGTAATTCCTTGTGTATCACCATTATATCTTCGGAATCGGGTGGTTGTGTTCCAATTGCCGCCAAAGCCCACGTAGTAGGTTTGCAAAGCATAGTTATCTACAAACTTTCCTCCATAGCCACCACACTGGTCAGCCATCCAGAAGCAGTTGAGGTCGCTCACACGCACCTTGCCCTGTTCATTCTTGAAACGCTTGTCTGCCACGATTCGTGCCTCATATTCAATCACCACATTCCCTTCCATCTTGTCCTCACACCACAACGTCAGTCCTTTGGGAGCCACGATGGTTGCTGTGCCCTCTTTCCACACAACCGTAGAACTGGCATCTTCGGCTTCCATTCGCCAACTTTGTGCATGCAAAGCCACCGTTGACAACAACAGCAATAAAGTATAAATAGATTTCATTTTGATGTTCTTATGTCCTCCTGTTGGAGAGGTAAAGGAGCACAAAGGTATAAATTAATTCTGACAATTGATGAATTTCATCGAGGAAAAATGAGGGTTAAATGCAAAAAGAAGGGAATGAGCTTTGTTTTCTGATGGATAATGCGTACCTTTGCACCGTTTTTCGCGCATGTGCGTGTGAAAGACCTTTAGGTAAAAGGATTAAATTCTAAAATTTCACGATATGAACATTTCATACAATTGGTTGAAGGACTATGTTGACTTCGATATGACAGCCGAGGAGGTGGGTAAGGCATTTACCAGCATGGGCTTGGAGGTCGAAGCAGTGGAAGAGGTGCAGAGCATCAAGGGAGGACTCCAGGGTTTGGTGGTTGGCCAAGTGCTGACTTGTGAACCTCATCCGGATAGTGACCACATGCACGTAACCACCGTGGATGAAGGCAATGGGGTGGTGGAGCAGATCGTCTGCGGCGCACCCAACGTGGCTGCTGGTCAGAAGGTGATTGTGGCTCAGTTGGGCTGCAAACTGTACGATGGTGATAAGGAGTTTGTCATCAAGAAGAGCAAGTTGCGTGGCATCGAGTCCAACGGCATGATTTGTGCTGAGGACGAGATTGGTATTGGTACCAGCCATGATGGTATCATCGTGCTTCCAGCGGATGCTGTGGTGGGTACACCGGCAGCTGAGTATTACGGATTGGAGAGCGACTATGTGATTGAAGTGGACATCACGCCAAATCACTCCGATGCATGTTCACACTGGGGTGTGGCACGTGATTTCTATGCCTACCTGAAGCAGAATGGTTATGAGACCAAGCTCCATCGTCCAAGTGTGGATAACTTCAAGGTGCAGTCAAACGATCTGAAGATTGATGTGGTGGTAGAGGCTGAGGAAGCTTGTCCACGTTATTGTGCTGTGTCAGTAAAGAACTGCGAGGTGAAGGAAAGTCCAAAGTGGTTGAAGGACAGATTGACAGCCATTGGTCAGCGTCCTATCAACAACATCGTCGATATCACCAACTATATCATGATGGCATACGGCCAGCCCCTGCATTGCTTCGATGCCGATATGGTGAAGGGCAACAAGGTGGTGGTGAAGACCCTGCCAGAAGGTACGCCGTTCGTTACGCTCGATGGTGAGGAACACAAACTCTCCGACAAGGACTTGGCTATCTGCAATGCGGAAGAACCCATGTGTATTGCCGGTGTGTTTGGTGGAAAGGGTAGTGGTACGTATGAAACCACGAAGAACGTGCTCTTCGAGAGTGCTTACTTCCACCCAACTTGGATTCGTAAGAGTGCTCGTCGTCATGGACTCCAGACAGATGCCAGCTTCCGTTTCGAGAGAGGCATCGACCCTGCTGGTCAGATCTACGCCATCAAGCGTGCTGCGATGTTGGCACAAGAATTGGCAGGCGGCGAAATCAGCATGGAGATTGTGGATGTGAAGAACGACACGCTCCCACAGGATGCCATCATCGATGTGGAATACCAGTATGTGGCTGACTTGATCGGTAAGGAACTGCCTGTGGAGACGCAGCAGAGCATCTTGAAGAACCTCGGCTTTGAGATTCTGAAGAGCGATGCCCAGATGATGCAGGTGAAGGCTCCTGCTTTCCGTGTGGATGTGAAGAAGCCTTGTGATGTGGTGGAGGAGATTCTCCGCATCTATGGTTACAACAATATCGAGATTCCTTCTCAGGTGCGCTCATCGCTCACCACGAAGGGCGAACTCGACAAGAGCAATAAATTGCAGAACCACGTGGCTGAACAGTTGGTGGGCTGCGGTTTCAATGAGATTCTGAATAACTCGTTGACCAAGGTGTCTTACTATGACGAAGGTGAGACCTATAAGCTGGAGAACTGTGTGAAGTTGATGAACCCCCTGAGCCAAGACTTGGCTGTGCTGCGTCAGACGTTGCTTTTTGGCGGACTTGAATCGATTGCCCGCAATGCCAATCGTCGTATGCCCGACCTGAAGTTCTTTGAGTTTGGCAACTGCTACTACTTCTCACCTGAACGGAATCAGGAGAAGGTGGATGAGAACGGGGAGACCCTGAAGGCCAGCGCTGAGTCGTCGAAGAAGATTCTGGCTGCTTACAGCGAGGACTATCACTTGGGTCTTTGGCTGACAGGTAAGCGTGTGAACGGCAACTGGGCACATGCTGACGAGGACAGCTCTGTCTATGAGATGAAGGCATATGTGCTGAACATCTTCAAGCGTCTGGGTGTGCCATTTGGCGCTCTCGTGTTTGGCGAGGAGAAGAACGACATCTTCTCTCTGGCTACGACCATCTCACAGCGTGGTGGCAAGAAGATTGCTGAGTTTGGTATCGTGACCAAGAAGATGGCGAAGAAGCTGGATGTGGAAGCACCTGTGTATTTCGCTGACATCAATTGGACGAACCTCATGAAACTCATCAAGAAGGTGACCGTCACTTACTACGACCTGTCGAAGTTCCCAGCAGTGAGCCGCGACCTCGCATTGCTCGTGGATGAGGGTGTGCAGTTTGCTCAGATTGAAGCAGCCGCTTATCAGGCAGAGAAGAAGTTGCTCAAGGAAGTGAAGCTCTTCGATGTGTATGAAGGTAAGAATCTCGAGGCTGGCAAGAAGTCGTATGCTGTGAACTTCACCCTTCAGAGTGAGGAGAAGACCCTCAACGACAAGGCCATCGAAGCCATCATGAGCAAGATTGAACAGAGCATCTGCAAAGCCACAGGTGCAACAGTGCGTGGAAAATAAATTGAAAATTGTTAAATAGTAAATGAAATTATGGGAAGAGCATTTGAATTCCGTAAAGCGAGAAAACTGAAGAGATGGGGTAACATGGCAAAGACTTTCACGCGCCTTGGCAAGCAGATTGCCATCGCTGTGGCTGAAGGTGGTCCAGACCCAGACAACAACGCACACCTCCGTGCTGTCATCGCGACTTGCCGTCACGAGAACATGCCAAAGGACAACATCGACCGTGCTATCAAGAATGCCATCGGTAAGGACAAGTCTGCTTGGAAGAGTGTGACTTACGAAGGATATGGTCCTCATGGTGTCGCTGTGTTTGTGGATACTTTGACAGACAATACCACTCGTACTGTGGCTGACGTTCGTTCTGTGTTCAATAAGTTCAGCGGTAATATGGGTACGACAGGTTCTCTCTCGTTCCTCTTCGACCACTACAGCCAGTTCACTTTCAAGAAGAAGGAAGGTCTCGATATGGATGAGTTCATCTTGGAGGCCATCGAATATGGTGTGAACGACGAGTATGATGAGGAATACGATGAGGAGAAGGATGAGACAACCATCACCATCTATGGCGATCCTAAGTCGTTCGCTCAGATTCAGAAGTTCCTCGAGGACGGTGGTTACGAAATCACAGGTGCAGAGTTTACTTACGTGCCCAACGACTTGAAGGAGGTGACGGACGAGCAGCGTGAGACCATCGAAAAGATGGTGGAGCGTCTGGAAGAGTTCGACGATGTGCAGAACGTCTATACCAACATGAAGTAATGAAGACTGTTTACGAAACAACGGGCACATGCTCGAAAGCCATTGTACTGGATGTTGATGATGCCACTGGCGTCATCAACTCCGTCCAGTTCATTGGTGGATGTGCAGGCAACACGATGGGCATCTCACAGTTGGTGCGTGGCATGAAGGCTGAAGATGTCATCAATAAGTTGGAAGGTATTCGATGTGGCATGAAGCCCACCAGTTGTCCTGACCAGTTGGCTTGTGCTTTGAAACAGGTGATGGCGAAATAACGCTAACTGCAAACCTCTCCACTCTAAACACATATATATAATATGTACGTGCGTAAATCTTTATTATTATTGTCTGTTGTGACTGTTTCTCTTTTCTCTTGCCAGGAGAAGAAACCTGATTTTTTTGAACGGGAGGCAAGGGAATACACAGAGAAGCATTGTCCTGAACAGATGGATGCCTTCACCCGATTGGATAGCCTCGTCTTTGAGAAGGGATCGAAAGGTGAGATTGGCACCCTGAACTCGTATTACACCTTGACACTGACCGATGCGGCACGTGCCGAGTTGATGAACAGGTTGGGTGAATTGGGCGACCTGAACATGAAAACCATTCGCAATTCTGTCATTTTGGCGAAGCACAAGGAGGCAGGTGTGACTTTCCATTATGTGTATTACGATGAAGCGACTGGAGAGAAGATTGCGGAGTACCGTTTTACTAAGAAAGACTACGAATAGTCCCGACTGTGTGCGCACACAGTAAATTTGACCTCCAAATACTCCGTTTTGCGAAAATTCCTCTATTTCCATGCTTTTTTCTTCACTTTTTCTTGCAAAAGTTTTGCTTTTTTAACTAAAAGGCGTAACTTTGCAGCGGATTTGGGAAAAAGATTGTTTTTAGCCCCAACCCATCAAGAAAAAGTTTAACAAATTAAAGTTAAGATTATGTTACAGGAAAAAGCAGGAAACATTGCAGGTCTCATCTGGAACGCACTTGCAGAGGCTGAGGCTGCACAGACATTCAAGCAGATTAAGAAGGCTACTAAGTTGGCTGAGAAGGATTTCAACCTTGGTCTTGGTTGGTTGCTCCGTGAGGACAAAGTAAGCGCAGCTGAGACTGGTGACGAGAAGGATCCATACGCTTACTCTTTGAAGTAATCATAGAATCCATTCTATTTCTCGGATTGCATAGTTGCTACAAACTATAAAAATGCGATGCTCATTTCGGGCAGCGCATTTTTTTTGACTCAAAAAAGAAAAAACTTACTCTTTTTACTCGCTGATTCGTTTTTTTGTGCTACCTTTGCACTTGAGATAAATGATTAATCATAAGTATTCGCGAATATGAAGAACGCTATCTACAAATGTGTGAGCAAGGTGTGTGCCGTTTCGCTCACTCTTCTGGGTTTCACGGCTCCCATCACGTTGGCATCGTGCTATGGACCTATGCCTGAGAAGTATAATACGTATGAAGAGTTGGTGGACTCCGATTCTATCAGTGTGGCTGATGAGGATTCGCTGGCGCTGGATGAGGAGTTGCAGGTAACGGATGAGGTCGAGCTCGAAGACGAGGGTGAAGAATAGGTAGAGGAGTGAAAATGGCGGGCATGAAGAATATCCGAAACTTTTGCATCATTGCACACATCGATCATGGAAAGTCTACCTTGGCTGACCGACTCTTGGAGAAGACCAAGACCATCGAGATCACCCAAGGTCAGATGCTTGATGATATGGATCTGGAGCAGGAGCGTGGCATCACCATCAAGAGCCATGCCATCCAGATGGAACATACGTATGATGGTGACAAGGAGGAGTTCAAGGGACAGAAGTTTGTCCTGAACCTCATTGATACCCCTGGACACGTTGACTTTTCTTACGAAGTGAGCCGTTCCATCGCAGCTTGCGAGGGAGCGCTTCTGGTGGTGGATGCCACTCAGGGAGTGCAGGCTCAGACCATCTCCAACCTCTACATGGCGATAGACCATGACCTTGAGATTATCCCTGTCATTAACAAGATTGATATGCCCAACGCGATGCCTGAAGAGGTGGCTGACGAAATCATCGACCTCATTGGTTGCGATTTGGAGGATATCATCTATGCCAGCGGTAAGACTGGTGAGGGAGTCGGGGACATCCTGAATGCCGTGGTGGAACGTGTGCCCCATCCTGTGGGTGAGGAAGAGGCTCCTTTGCAGGCATTGATTTTCGACTCTGTCTTCAATTCCTACCGAGGTGTCATCGCATACTTCAAGATTGTGAATGGCGTGATGCGTCCAGGTGAGAAGGTGCGTTTCATCAACACGAAGAAAGAGTACTTGGCCGAGGAGATTGGTACGCTGAAGATGGATATGGTACCCAAGAAGGAACTGCGCACAGGTGATGTGGGCTACATTGTGACGGGCATCAAGCAGGCGACAGAAGTGAAAGTGGGTGATACGATCACTTCGCTTAGCAATCCGACCAATGAAGCTATTCAGGGTTTCCAAGAGGTGAAGCCGATGGTGTTCGCTGGTATCTATCCCATTGAGACAGAAGATTATGAGAACCTGCGCACGTCATTGGAGAAGTTGCAGCTGAACGATGCTTCGCTGACGTTCCAACATGAGAGTTCGGCGGCATTGGGCTTTGGTTTCCGATGTGGCTTCTTGGGACTGCTCCACATGGAGATTGTGCAGGAACGATTGGACAGAGAGTTCGACATGGATGTCATCACGACTGTGCCGAACGTCAGTTATATGGTGTATGACAAGCAGGGTGGGGCACAGGAGGTGCATAACCCCAGCGGTATGCCAGACCCAACGCTCATCGACCATGTGGAAGAGCCCTACATCCGTTCTACGGTCATTACCACTGCCAACTATATCGGTCCCATCATGACCCTCTGTTTGAGTAAGCGTGCAGAACTGGTGAAGCAGGACTTCATCGCTGGAAATCGTGTGGAGATTGAGTTCCTGATGCCATTAGGTGAGATTGTGATTGATTTCTACGATAAGTTGAAGAGTGTCTCGCGGGGTTATGCTTCGTTCGACTATCATCCTGCAGGCTTCCGTGAGAGCAAGCTCGTGAAGCTCGACATCCTGTTGAATGGTGAATCTGTCGATGCCCTTTCTACCTTGACCCATGTGGATAATGCTGTCAATTTGGGTCGCCGTATGTGTGAACGCCTGAAGGAATTGCTGCCTCGTCAGCAGTTCGACATCGCCATCCAAGCCGCTATTGGTGGTAAGATTGTGGCACGAGAGACGGTGAAGCAGGTGCGCAAGGATGTCTTGGCGAAGTGTTATGGTGGTGACGTGTCTCGTAAACGTAAACTCTTGGAAAAGCAGAAGCGAGGCAAGAAACGCATGAAGCAAATCGGCAATGTGAGTGTGCCTCAAAAAGCCTTCCTTGCTGTCTTGAAGTTAGATGACGATTGACCCCAAACATTCGTCTCTAACTTCCCTTTAACTTCCTCTTTAACTTCCTCTAATGATTTAACCTATTTGATATGAAAAGACTTTATACTTTATCTGTTGCCCTGCTGACAGCTATGGGCATGATGGCAGAACCTGTTGATGTGGAGAAAGCAAAACAGGTGGCTGCTGAGTTTATGGTTGGAAATGCGGAACCCGTGTTGGTGTCGCAGGCTGTTCGCACAGAGAGCAAGATGCGCCGTGTGAATGCTAAGACCCAAGCAACAGCCCCATATTATATCTTTTCTCGTGGAGCAGGACAGGGCTTCGTCATTGTGAGTGGCGATGACTGTCTGCCTACGGTATTGGGCTATACAGAGAGTGGCGATTATGACGAGTCAAAGCTTCCTCCACATTTCTTCCAGTGGTTGGAGGGCTATAAGACTCTCATCGAGGATGCGCAAGCGGAGGGTCAGAATGTGAGTCGTGAAAGTTCACAAAAACGTGCAAAAGGCTGGACTGACATTTCTCCTCTGCTGATGACCCACTGGCATCAGAGCAGTCCCTACAATGACCGTTGTCCCATCATTCCTGGCACCAACAATCGTTCTTTGACGGGATGTGTGGCAACTGCTGCTGCTCAGATCGTATATTATTATCACAATGACAATCCTGACACTTTTCTTGCCACCACTCCCACTTACGGTACAGATGAATGGCATCGCATTGCCGTTACCGATAAAATAGAGAAGGGTACTCCCATCAAATGGGACTTGATGCTCGAAAACTATGGTGGGAGTGAGTCTTCTGCTTTTCGCGAGCCTGTGGCAGATCTTGTGTATGCCGTGGGAGCGATGGCTCACATGGACTATGGTGAATCCTCTGGCGCACAGATTTATGACCTTTGCACTCCGATGAAATCTTTCTTCAATCTGTCCAGCGAACATGTGTGGAAAGATACGAAGTCAACGGCCACATGGGAGAAGATGATTTATGATGATTTGGCAGCGGGTCATCCAATGGTGTATGCAGGATATAATGACAAAAATGAGGGACATGCCGTGGTGTTGGATGGATACCAGTCGCGCACAGGCTTTTTCCATTTCAATTTTGGTTGGGGAGGTCAAGGCGATGGATGGTACTCGTTGGACGAAGAGACGGGCGTGAATGGTTTCTCATCGACGCAGTCAGTCACCTACAAGATTTGTCCCGTCAAGCCGAACCTCTCTGTCAGCATCATTCCTCCTGCAAAGGTCTATGCCAATGTGGAGAACGAATTTACGGTCAAGGTGACCAACAACAGCACGTTCGACTATCAGGGGCTCTACCTCTTCGCATCCACATCCAATACGAAGCCTGCCAAACTGAGCAATGCCAAGTCGAGCGACAAGACCACTCTGGTGGCGAAAGGTGAGACGATGGAATTGACGATGACTGCCAAACCGACGAATGACCGTGATTGGTACATCACCCTGACAGATGGCGATCTGAATGTGTTGGAGAAAATAACCGTCACGCCTGAGATGGTCGCTTCCGACCTCCACTTCAGGAGCTTGTCGATGGAAGGAAGTCTGGACCAGGAAACCTTCGACGGCAAGCACTTCCAAGTGGTCTATAACGACAAGTCGGTGGCTACCGCTACGCTCTATAACGCATCCAGCGTCGGATTCGATGGCTCGTTGCGAATGGTCTTCACGACCTATAATGAGGCGACGAAGAAATGGGAAGAGTTGGGCAATAAGTCGGGCAAGATTACGCTCGAAGGCAAAGCTGAGGGTACGGCTGAATTCAGCCTCGTTTCCACTTCTTCTTGTCCGTTCGAGGTAGGTAAATACTACATGGGATATCTTGTCAACCCCATCCCATCTACTGATGAGGAGATTCATTATGATGGCCTGACCGACACCCTCCTCTGTTTTGTCCTGAAGGAGAATGACATGGAAGTGGTCGGCTTTGAGGGCTCCACGATGACGCTCAAGGGCAAGTTCGACAATACGGCATTCAATACTGCCACTTTCGCCAACAAGTCCTCTTATCGTTCTGCCACGATTTATGACCTGACCCAATGTACCAACATCAACCACGTCAGCCAGACGGTCAATCCCAATGCCCTCATCTATGTGGCAGATGACAGTAAGGCCACTGGTGAGAACGTGATTTGTGCAGGCAAGTGTGCCAGCCTCTCGCTGGTGACGGGTGCTAATTTCACGCCTCGTGAAGATTTTGTGGCTGACAAAGCCCAGATCACCCTGTCCATCGAACCAGCTCAGTGGATGCTCCTCACGATGCCGTTCGAGGTCGCTGTGCCTGATGGCATCATAGCCCGTGAGATTACGGAACACTCCATTTCGGGCATTACCAATGGGGTGAAGGATGTACAGACCATGGAGGCAGGCAAGACGTATCTGCTGATGACTTCCTCAAAGAGAAATGTGACCTTGCAGGCTGAGCATGTGAAGGTGTTGGCGGCTCCTGTTGCCAATGCTGATGCTGCGGTTGTGGGAACCTACGTCAACACGGTTACTCCTGCTGATGCCCAGCTCATCGAGAACGGTGACAAGCCTTCCTTCGTGCCTGTGGATGAAGGTACTTCTGTCGAGGCATTGACCGGCTATTGGTATGCCAGCGATTTGACCAAGTCGTTCCGTGCCTATCCCAGCTTGACGCTCGATCCAGCCTATGTGGTTTTGGCACAGGATATCGAACAGGCTTATCAGCTATTGGACAAGTACCAGCCCTTGACCAAGCGCGATGCCTACAATACGTATCTGGCGAAGATTCAGGATGCAGAGCATGAGTTCTCCCATCGTGGAGAGGATGAAACCACGCTCACCACAGGTTCGATGATCAAGAACTATGCAGCTCAGTTGTTGGCCGATGGCACCACTTACATGCATCAGATTGCACGGCTCAACGGTCATGAGATAGACTTCACCGATATGATTGTCAACCCTTCGTTCGAGACTAAATCGACCAAGGGATGGACGATTGGGAAGAAGGAAGGATATTCAGGTGTTGCTACAGTCTATAGTGGAACGGCTGCCAACAGCTACCGTTCTGTCGGACTCGATGGAGAGTATGTGCTCCAGAGCCTGATTGCCAAGGCTGACTCCTCCTCTGTCAGCATCTCGCAGGTGGTTGAGGGACTTACGCCTGGCTATTACCGACTGACCGCCAAGGTGGGTACAGACCCCAACTCCACGGTGACCATCTTTGCCGACGATAACACAGCCACAGTCGATGGTCATCCCTTTGGCAGCTACTATCTCACCACTGCCATCCTCGACAACATCCTCGTTGAAGCTCCTGCAGGAGAAGAGACCGGTTCGCTCACCATTGGTGTCAAGGAAGGACGTTGGTACAAGGCCGATGACTTCCATCTGACCTATGTGAAGACCATCCAAGACGAGCCAGATGCCATCATCGATGTGGCGGCTGAATCCCAATTCACGATGCCTCAAATTCGTCAGGGCATCTACACTTTGCAGGGTCTGAAGGTGTCAGCGATGACACGTCCAGGCATCTACATTGTGAATGGAAAAAGGGTGCTGAAACGCTAAAATGTGCTAAAAAGCATGTTTTTTTGACATGAAACATGCTAAAAAGCATAAATTGTTTGGTCATTTCTCATAAAAGCCTTACCTTTGCACCAGTTTTAGGAACTAAAGGTAAGAATTGTATGAAGAAATTATTAGTATTAGCCCTGATGGCCATCTCTTTGACAGCTTCGGCAACACAGCCAGAGAAGAAGGTGGATCTTCAGAAGAAATGGGGCGCAGTCATCCAGGCCATCGCGATGGTGGAGAGTGAGTGCCAACCCAACCAAGTATCTAAGAATGGACTCTACGTCGGTTATCTGCAGATTTCCGAAATCCTCGTGCGCGAGTGCAACCGTATCGTTGGATACAAGAAGTACACTTACGCTGACCGTTATGACAAGCAGAAGAGCATTGACATGTTCATCGACTATCAGGAGTACTACAATCCTGACGGCAATATGGAGCGTGCCATCCGTCTCTGGAACTCTGGCGACCTCAAGTGCATGACCCGCAAGGCTCGCACCGAAGGCTACTACCAGCGCGTCATGAAGCGCTACACCGCCACCGCTTCTCTGCAATAACTTTAGAAAGATGAAGTCCCTTGGGACAACGCTCCCAAGAACTTACCCAAATTCTTTTTATATCAAAACGTCCAAGATTGAGCCTCGGTTCTCTCTTGGACGTTTTCTTATTTAGTAGAAAATTTTTCTTTTGTCTTGGGAGTCGGCTTCTGGGTGTCCCCTTAGGGGTGAAATTTGTTACTATTAATGCTCGCAAATTCTAGACTTGAGGGTAACGAAATTTTTCCTTAGTGGGCGCCTTTTCCGCCTCTTTTTTTTTGATATTGTACAGTTGTGATATTTTTCTGAGATATGCAAATAAATTTAGTGCAAAATGCTAAAAATACCCGATTTTTCAGTTTTTTTGAATAGGCACGACAACACGAAAAAACAAGAAGCGTTGCAGTTGTTGCAAGAGCGGCGAAGTCCATTTGTCCGAAGCAATTCGAAAAATTCAAATTCCGTCGGAAAAATGGGATGAACGGGGCGTTTTGATCATGGGATTAATGGATTTTTAACAAGTACAAACGTGAAAGCATCATTGAGGCATGCTCAAATCAGGATGTAGGCGATGATGCAACAGATGGCAGCGACAGCGAATAGTCCCAAACGGTACCATGCTGCAATGATGCCAGCCAAAAGTGCAATGATGCCTGGCCACGGGGTAGGGGTTGCCAGAATCATATCGGGGAAGGTCATTACGGCCAATGTAACGTAAGGCACATAATAAAGGAAACTGCGCACGAAGCGGTTGTGAATCTGCCCCTTGATGAAGACCATTGGCGTCACTCGAATCAGATTGGTGATGACGATGGCCAGTAGGACATATATAATGATGCTATGCTGTCCCATCGTCTTTTGTTTTAATAGGTTTAAGCCAAGCGGCAACAGCGGAAATGACAATTGTCAGCACTACTGTACGCATTCCACTGCTCCACTCTCCAATAACAGGTGCCAGTGCACACAGGCCACTCAACACGAAACTGGCTATCAGCGCATAGAGAACGTTGCGGTCTTTATGGGCTGGAGGAATGATAATCGCCAAAAACATGCCGTAGAGCGACAGACTCAGGGCAATCACCATCGTCTGGGGCAACAAACTGCCTGCCACGATGCCCACAGCACAACCCGATGCCCAGAACAGCGCTGATATCAGCGCGGCTGAGTAGGTATAGGCTGGTGGTGTATAACCTGGGTGGGCAACAGAAATGCCAAACACCTCGTCTGTCATGCAACAGGCCATCAGTATGCGGTGAAACCACGATGTGTTTGGCGCAATCTTCTGCGATAGAGCCGCACTCATCAGCATATAGCGCAGGTTGGCCACCAAACACATGGCTATGACTTCGACGTATGCAGCTTGAACTGCTACCAGTGTATAGGTGCCATATTCGCCAGCCGAAGCTCGTGTGAAGAAACTCGAGAGGAATCCCTCTGGCGGTGTAAGCCCTGCTTTGGCTGCAATAATGCCAATGGAGAAAGACACAGCAAAATAGCCCATTGCAATGGGCATGCCGTCACGCAATCCATAGATGATATGTTGTCGGTTCCTTGCCATATTTTCAGAAAACAGGTGCAAAGTTACGAAAAATGCCTCAATTCTCGTTATTTCTCTCACTTATTTGTATCGTTGACTCCGTCGAAGGTACTCTCGTTCGGAAAAACTCAAATTTATTTGGTTTTTCTCTTACTTATCCGTACCTTTGCAGCGATAAAAAAAATGATACGATGGAAGTAAAGGATTCTTGGAGGGAGAAGGGCTATGTGGATGAGCCTATCCCAGAGGGCATCGATCTGAATGCCGAGATTCGCAGGATGTGTAAGGAGAAGAATGCGGTGATTCTGGCGCATTACTACACGGAGGGTGCGGTGCAGGACATCGCTGACTTTGTGGGCGATTCACTGGCACTGGCTCAGTGGTCGGCAAAGACGGATGCGGACATCATCGTGATGTGCGGCGTACACTTCATGGGCGAGACGAACAAGATTCTGTGTCCTAACAAGAAGGTGCTGGTGCTCGATCTGAATGCAGGCTGCTCGTTGGCTGACAGTTGTAAGGCGGAGGATCTGAAGCAGTTTGTGGAGGAGCATCCTGGCTATAAGGTGGTGAGCTACGTGAACACGACTGCGGCGGTGAAGGCGCTGACGGATGTGGTGGTGACGTCGAGCAATGCGAAGCTGGTGATTGATTCGTTCCCTGAGGATGAGAAGCTGATCTTTGGTCCTGACAAGAACTTGGGCAACTATATCAATTCTGTGACGGGGCGTGAGATGCTCTTGTGGAATGGTGGTTGCCATGTCCATGGACAGTTCTCGTTGGAGGGCATCTTGGCGCTGAAAGCGGAACATCCACAGGCAAAGATTCTGGTACATCCAGAGTGTCCAGCACCTATTCAGAAGGTGGCTGATGTGATTGGCTCGACGGCTGGTCTGCTGAAGTTCGCCATCAAGGATGAGGCAACGGAGTTCATCGTGGCGACGGAGAGCGGCATCCTGCATGAGATGACGAAGGCTTGTCCAGAGAAATTGTTCCTGCCTGCACCTCCTGAAACTACGGAGGGCATCGGCTGCTCGTGCAACGAATGCGAGTTCATGAAGCTGAACACCCTGAAGAAGCTCTATAACACCCTGAAATATGAGTGGCCCACCATCGAGGTGGATGCTGACATCGCAGAGAAGGCAGTGCGCCCCATCAATAAGATGCTGGAGATAAGTGAAAAAATGAATTCTCCATTGGCAAGTAAATGAGTGGGTCTGTCGCTGCATTAGTTTCGGGTGGGGTTGATTCTGCTGTTTCGGTGCATTTGCTGAAGGAGCAGGGGATTGACCCGCATTTGTTCTATATCAAGATTGGTCCTGACAAGGACACGGAATGGAACTGCACCTCGGAAGAGGATGTGGAGATTTGTCAGTGGCTGGCTCGAAAGTATGGACTGAAACTGGATGTGATTGACCTGCACAAGGAGTATTGGGACAAGGTGGTGGGTTACACGATGGAGAAGGCTCGGATTGGGCTGACACCGAATCCTGATGTGATGTGCAACAAACTCATCAAATTTGGCTGCTTTGAGGAGGTGGCTGGCAAGGACTTCGACTATACGGCGACAGGGCATTATGCCACAACCACGAAGATCAATGATACGGTGTGGCTATCGACTTCACCTGACCCTGTGAAAGACCAGACGGATTTCTTGTGTCAGATTGATGCGTTGCAGGTGAGTAAACTGATGTTCCCCATCGGACATCTGTGGAAGCATCAAGTACGAGAGATTGCAGAACAGGCACATCTGTTGAATGCGGAACGGAAGGACAGTCAAGGCATCTGCTTCTTGGGCAACATCGATTTCCGTGACTACATCAAGGCGCATCTGGGAGAGAATCCAGGCGATGTGCGTGAGATAGATACAGGACATAAGATTGGGGAGCACAAGGGTTTGTGGTTCTATACGATTGGTCAGCGCAAGGGTCTCGGCTTTGGTGGCGGCCCTTGGTTTGTGGTGAAGAAGAACACCAAGCGGAATATCCTTTTCGTGTCGCATGGCTACGACCCTGAGAAGGTGTATAAGGATCATGTGACGATGAATGATTTCCACTTCATCAGCGGAAATCCTTTTGAGGAAGGGTGGGGCGATGCCCAGCAAGGCATGCGAGTCACCTTCAAGATTCGCCACACGCCTGAGTATCTGGGTGGAGTGCTTTCCCAAAAGGAAGATGGTCGTTGGTTCTTACAGGCAGATGAGAAGATTCATGGTGTGGCACCAGGACAGTTTTGCGTGGTCTATGACCAGGAACATCATCTGTGCTTTGGAAGCGGAGAGATAGATTAAGAAAAACTAAAAACTAAAAGTTAAAAACTAAAAGTTTGCTACCGCGAGAGTTTGTCAACTGTTGACTCCCAGTGCGGTAGCAAACTTTTAACTTTTAGTTTTTAGTTTTCAGCTTATTTGTTTTTCAGCAAATCGCGGATTTCAGTGAGGAGCACTTCTTCCTTCGTTGGCTCTGGAGCTGGAGCGGCAGCAGCCTCTTCTGCTTCCTTCTTCTTGCGGAGTGAAGAAAGCTTGGCGATACCCTTGATCAAGAGGAACAAGCAGATGGCGATGATGAAGAAGTCAAGTACATTCTGGATGAATGCGCCGTAGTTCCAAGTCACAGCTTCCACAGCTTCTGTAACCACTTCGCCAGCCTCGTTCACCACTTCTGGCACACCAGGCTTGAGTTCTATCTTCAGGTCGGTTACGTTTACGCCCCATGCTGCAGCCACAAGCGGCATGATGAGGTCGCCCACGATTGAAGAAACGATTTTACCAAATGCACCGCCGATGATGACACCGACAGCCATGTCCACCACGTTGCCCTTGAAGGCAAACTCTTTGAATTCTTCGATAAATTTTGCCATAATTGTGAATGTTTTTATAATAAAATATGAATAGTTGTCGTTATTGGAATAGGACAATGCCCAAAAGTTGCGGCAAAGGTAGTGAAAACCGAGCGAAGAACAAAATAAATTTCTCAAAAATGAATGAGATGTTAATAAATATAGAAAAAAATGAAAAATAAGTGGTTTTTGTTCCTGTCCCTGTGTATGCTGTTGCTGCTGGCAGCTTGCTCAACGGCGCATCATTGCAATTGCGGATAGTGTATAATGGTTTACAGTTTACGGTTTACAGTTTCTTGGCAAGCCAAGCGTGCTAAAGATACGATAAACAGTTTAGAGTTTAGGGAGACTCATAAAAAAACTCTGTCATCCAACTGGGTGACAGAGTTTTTTTATTGTATGGTTGAGTTTCTCTTATTTGAGCTCAGCGAGGTACTTGATAGTACGAACCATCTGAGAAGTGTAAGAGTTCTCGTTGTCATACCAAGCAACAACCTGTACGAGAGAGTTGCCGTCGCCCATCTTAGAAACCATAGTCTGGTTAGCATCGAAGAGTGAACCGAACTTCATACCGATGATGTCGCTAGAAACGAGCTTCTCCTCAGTGTAGCCGAATGACTCGTTAGTTGCAGCCTTCATGGCAGCGTTGATGCCCTC
>JAFZVN010000083.1 GCA_017617805.1 Bacteroidaceae bacterium
GAAGTTCAGCATCAGCACCCTCGCCGAGGGTCTCCGCCTCCGCTTCTATCCTGAGACGGCAACCGAGGAGAGCATCAGCTCGAAGGAGTTCCTCAAGAAGGCCAAGTTCGTGGACATCGCCTCTCTGGCTGGCGGCAACGCCGACCCTGAGGACGAGGAAACCGACACCACCAACGACAACTCCACCGTGGTGGATGACAACGAGGGTGGCAGCGATGACAACGGCAACGATGGCCCTCCACCTGAGGGAGGCGGATTCGGCGGCGACCCAGACGCTGGAGACTTCGGAGGGTAAACATCGCCTCGTTGGGGCAAATTGAACGAAAATTCTCCAATTCTCGAATTCTTGATAGATAAAAAACAACGAGATATTTTTGTCAAGAATTTGAGAATTGGAGAATTTCTGATCTGCCGATTGTCGGCGAATGTTTTAATCCGCTAAGCAGGTATCGAGCATTTCCTTGAGGAATTCTTTCATGTGGTGATCCATGTTTTGTCCGATGAAGACAAGTTTTTGCATGCGATCACCATATTTTTCGTCCCAATCCTTCTGGAGTTTGGGTTCGGCTGCTAAGAGGCGGTCGAGCTGGTCTTTGGGCATGGTGGCATACCATTGTCCGCAGTTCTTGAGGGAGAACTGCTTGCCTGCCTGCTCGAAGAGGTAGCAGATGTCTTCCTCGCCCTTGAACCAGCAGATGCCTTTGGCGCGGATGATGTTCTTGGGCCAGAGACGTGCCACAAAATCATCGAACATGCCGAGTTTCATGGGGCGACGGGCAAAATAGACGTAGGTGCCTATGCCGTATTCTTCTGCTTCTCCTTCATCATGATGATGGTGGTGGTGGTGATGATGCTCATGGTGATGCTCGTGTTCATCATCATCATCATCGTCGTCATCGTGGTGATGCTCATGGTGGTGATGTTCATGCTCATGCTCGTCATCATCGTCATCATCATCTTCTTCTTCCTGGTTCTCTCCTTCCACGGCAGCAATCCAGGCTGCACTGGTGGCAACCTTGTCGAAGTCGAACATGCCGGTATGGAGAATCTTGTCGAAGTCCACATCGCCATAATTGCATTCGATGATGTCGGCTTTGGGTTGGAGGGCACGGACAATCTGCTTGATGCGAGAGAGTTCCTCAGGACTGACTTCTGCGGCTTTATTCAGAAGCACGATGTTGCAGAACTCTATCTGCTGAATGACAAGGTTCTCAATGTCTTCCTCGCCGATGTTGGGTTTCTGGAGTGCATCGCCAGAGCCAAATTCATCTCGCATACGAAGGGCATCCACCACGGTGACAATGCAGTCGAGGCGAGGGAGGCCGTTGGCCCAGTACTTGGGTTCCATCGTAGGAATGGAGCAGATGGTTTGAGCGATGGGAGCGGGTTCGCAGATGCCGCTGGCCTCGATGACGATGTAGTCGAACTGCTGCATCTTCACCAAGTCGGTGAGTTGTTCGACGAGATCCATCTTCAGGGTGCAGCAGATGCAGCCATTCTGGAGGGCAACGAGCGAGTCGTCCTTTTGGTCAACGATGCCTCCCTGTTGGATGAGGTCTGCGTCAATGTTCACTTCGCCGATGTCGTTGACAATCACTGCGAACTTGATTCCTTTCTTGTTGCCGAGTATGCGGTTGAGCAAGGTCGTTTTGCCGCTGCCCAGATAGCCTGTCAGCAGCAGCACGGGTACTTCTTTGAATGCCATATAGTTGTTGATTTATTTTACTTTCACGTTGATTGTTCCATCCTTCTTTGTTGCGGTCAGTTTCACATCGCGCAGTTCATGTTTCTTGTGGTCGAAGATGAGTTCGCTGTCGAAGGCTTGGTCGCCGATACGGGTCTCGAAGTGGACGTGCTCGGTGGTGGCGTTTCCGGTCTTCCCTTCCAATGCAATCACATCGCCAGGTTTCACATGTTCGCCTTTCTTGACGAGGTTCTTCGAGTTGTGGGAGTAGCGTGTTTCCAATCCTGTGGGGTGGCTGATGAAGACCACATTGCCGTAGCCACGCATCTCGCCAGAGAAGGTGACCACCCCACCGAAGGCGGCTTTCACCTTGTCTTTCGCTTTGGTCTTGATGTCGGTGCCCTTGTGGTTGGGACGTTTGCCACCAAAAGGACTGATCACCTTTCCTTCATCCAACGGGTAGTGCCATTCCTTGTTCTTCATCTTCTTGAAGTTGATGGTCACCTCATTGGTCTCTTTGAAGGGATCGGCAGTGGGCAGGATGTAGGCATCGGAGTTCCCTTTCGTCGTATTGCGCGACGAGAAGCAGCCCGATAGCATGACAGCAGCCAGCACGAGTAACCACGTTTTTTTTGTCATTCTGTGCATGTTTTTCCTTCGTTTACGCTTTCTTCGAGTGCAAAGTTACGGAAAAAATGCGACAGGAAAGGACTTTTTCATGGATTTGTGCCATTCGTTCAATACTTTTTCCGTATCTTTGCCACCTATACATATTGTAAATATCAGAAAAAGAGATGAAACAAACAAAAAAGATACTTGCTTTTGGATGCCTGATGCTGTTGCTGCTTGGGAGTGTTGACGCATGGGCTTCTGCTTCGTCGCCTGGGCTGAAGTCGAGGAAGAAGCATAAGAAAGAGGTGGCAGCACCACCTGTTTCGAGGTATAAGGTGTTGACAGGAAGTGATGCTGTGCAGATGAAGGGCGTGATGAATGTCATCGAGAAGGGTGATACTATCTATTGGGAGTTGCCTACCCGTTTGTTGGGCAAGGCGTTTCTTGTATCGAACAAACTGCAGCAAGTGCCTTCCGAACTGAACGAATCGGCAGCCAATAAAGGTATCAACTACGAAAACCAGATGGTGCGCTTCGAATGGGATAAGGAAGCCAAGCAGGTGCGGATGCGTCAGCAGCGTGTTACGCCTGAGGCACCTCGTGGTTCCAGGATTGAGCAGTCGGTGCTTGACAATTATGTCGATCCTCTCATTGCTTCGATGAAGGTGGAAGCAGTGCCAAAAGATTCCTCGACGATCATCTTCAAGGTGAACGACCTGTTCAACGGCAAGAAGAATGTGCTGAATGATGTGTTCAACCAAATCAATATAGGCACCTCTCCTGTCAGCGAACTGTCGCGCATCCTGAGTGTGAAGTCGTATGAAGAGAGTGTGGTGGCAAAGTCAGAACTGACGACAACGGTGCATGAGGGTAAATCGAAAGTGAACATTACCGTAGTGGTGAGCACAGCCATTATGTTGTTGCCCAATGAGCCGATGAGAACACGTCGTGAGGATTGGCGTGTGGGCTATTTCTCCACCCCTGCACTGCGTTTCAATGATTTTCAGCAACGTGTGGAGCACGTCAACTACATCACTCGTTGGCGATTGGAACCCAAAGACTCGCTTGCCTATATGCGTGGCGAATTAGTGGAACCAGTCAAACCCATCACTTTCTATATTGGTGGAGCTGTGCCTGCCCATCTGCGTCCTTACATCCAGCAGGGTATCCTTGATTGGAATCCAGCTTTTGAACGTGCTGGCTTCAAGAATGCGGTGCGTGTGGTGGTGCCTGACGACACGCTGGATGTGGAGGGTGACGATATGCGCTATTCTGTGCTGACTTATGCAGCTTCGGAGAAAGCGAATGCGATGGGTCCTTCTACGCTCGACCCTCGTACGGGTGAGATTTTAGAAGCAGATGTGATCTGGTGGCACAATGTGCAGTCGCTCATCAGCGAGTGGATCATGGTGCAGACAGGAGCCGTGGATGCTCGTGCCCGTGTGTTGGAATTGCCAGAAGAATTGATAGGCGATGCAGTTCGCTTTGTGGCTTGTCATGAGGTGGGGCATTCGCTCGGATTGCGTCACAATATGATTGCCTCGGCTGCTTATCCGACCGACTCGCTTCGTTCTGCCACTTTTACCTCACGCATGAAGGGAACTTCAGCCAGCATCATGGATTATGCCCGATTCAATTACGTTGCCCAACCTGGGGATGGTGTGAAGGTCATGTCGCCCAACATTGGTCCTTACGACTTGATGGCGATAGAATGGGGCTATCGTTGGTATCCCTATGGCACAGACGAGAACCGTGAATTGGCTCAGTTCCTCGCTCGTCATCAGGGTAAGGAGTACCGCTATAGCGAGACACAGTCGCAGCGTACAGCGATTGATCCCCGTGCGCTATCCGAAGATCTTGGCGATGACCCTATCAAGTCCGCAACGCTCGGCATCGAGAACCTGAAACGTGTGATGCCGAACCTCGTGAATTGGACGCGTAACGGAGAGCCTGACCAGAATTACGACGAAGCCGCCAGACTCTATTCCGCTGTCATCTATCAGTGGACGCTCTATCTCTATCATGTGATGGCGAACGTAGGTGGCATCTATATGGACAGACCGACGATTGATTGGCTGAACAATCCGCAGAAGGAGGCTTATGGCCATGTGGAGAAAGCTCGTCAGAAAGCAGCCGTCAAGTTCTTGATTGATAACGTGCTCAATTATCAGGATTGGCTTTTTGGCTCCAATCTTTCTAAACAGATCTATCCTCTCCGCAAGACACCCCTCGGTACGACGGAGCAAGAACCTGCCATGCTGTTGAAGAATCAGCAGAACTATATCCTTTGGGACTTGCTCACCAATGAGAGGCTTGTTCGTATGTATCAGAACGAGTGGATGAATGGTGATAAGGCCTTTACGGCTGTGGAGATGATGCAGATGCTCCATGAGGCCATTTTCCGTAAGACTATTGGTGGACAAAAGCTCAATGTGATGGAGCGTAGCCTTCAGAAGAGTTTCCTCGATGCCCTCATCACTGCCGCTGCTGAAAGTGAGGGTGTGAAGATCAACAAGAGTTTGGTGGAAGAGGAAAGCTGTTTCGGGCTTTCTGAGTGGTTCGAAGATGAGCCTTCCCTCGATTCCTCTCGTCCTCGCACACTCGATATCACGATGGCTCAGATTTCTCGCACTTCTGATGCGATCAGCCTCAAGCGTGGAGAGTTGCTGCGCATTCTTCGTCTCTGCAAGAGCAAGGCAAGTACGGGTGATACAGCTACGCAGATGCACTACGATGATATGGTGCTCCGTATTCAAACGGCACTTGGACTCAATAAATAAAAGTAACTTAGTTTGTTGACGCTAACGATAAGTCAAGACAATGAAAAGATTTTACACAATGATGTTCCTGCTGATGGCAGCTGTGACACTGTTTGCCCAGGAGCGCACCATCACAGGAACGGTGAAAGATGGTGATTTCAACGGCGAACCCTTGATGGGTGCTACTGTTGCTGTGGGTGAAGGGAAAGTGACCAAAGGAACAGTCACTGACATCAACGGACAATACACGCTCGTCGTACAGGCTTCCACCAAGAAGTTGACGGTTAGTTATATGGGCTATGAGTCGAGAACCATCACCCTCAAGCCCAATCAGAACAAGTATGACGTTACCCTCTATAGTTCCTCAAAGGGATTAGGCGAGGTCATTGTGACGGGTTATCAGCAGATTGACCGCCGCAAACTGACGGCAGCAGTGTCGGAGGTGAAGATCTCCGATGAGACTGTAGGAGCCGTGAAGAACATTGACCAGGCTTTGGCGGGTCAGGTGGCAGGTCTCTCTACCGTAGCAGCCAGCGGTGCTCCTGGTGCTCCCATGAAGATTCGTATTCGTGGTACTGCCTCCATCAATGGTGTACAGGAACCGCTTTGGGTGCTCGATGGAATACCGATGGAGGGAAATGAAATCCCTGCTATTGACAATCTGAATGACATTGATGATATCTATCAAACCAGCATTGCAGGATTGAACCCCTCTGACATCGACAATATCACCGTCCTGAAGGATGCGGCAGCCACTGCCATCTATGGTGCCCGAGCTGCCAATGGTGTCATCGTGATCACGACTAAGAAAGGTAAGATGGGACGCCCAGTGGTGAATTTCTCCACCAAACTGACTTATAGTCCTCGTGCCAGCATCGATCGACTGAACCTCCTCAATGCCGATGAGAAGGTGGGGCTGGAATTGGATTTGCTGCGTAGTGGTTATGATTATCGTCAGCACAAGGGTGGGGTTGCGAACATCCTTGATGAATTGGGTGAGTTCGCCACTTATCAAACAGGGGGTTGGGATGCCCTTTCTTCTGAGGCACAGCAGCGCATTAATCGTTTGCGTACCATCAATACAGACTGGAACGACATTCTTTTCCGCAATGTGCTCAACCAGGAGTACAATGCCAGCATCAGTGGCGGAAGCGAGAATGCACATTACTACGCTTCAGCAGGTTATTATGATGAGCAAGGTACTGTCAAGGGTGTGGAGAATAATCGTTACAACATCACCTTGAAGACCGACTTCAAGATGAACAAGATCCTGAAGATTGGTGTCAGCCTCTTCGCCAACCAGCGTAAGCAGAGCAGTTTCATGACAGATACAGGTGGCTTCACCAATCCTGTCTATTATTCACGTATGGCGAACCCCTATTTTGAGCCTTACGATGCCAACGGTTACTACAACTACGATACGAATGTGCAGGGGCGTGAGAACGAAGTGCCCGATTTCAACATCTTTGAGGAACGTGCCAACACCTCGAAGGAGCGCATAGACCGTTCTGTGATGGCAATTCTGGATGCGGAACTGAAGTTCAATCAGCACCTGAAGTTGACCTCTCAGTTTGGTTTGCAGCACGACAACTACACGATGAAGCGTTATGCAGGACATGATTCATACGCAATGCGCAAGGCCAAAGCATACGCCACTTATATGATTGATGGTGAACGGAAGAGCATCTTCCCTGATGGAGGCATGAAGCGTCAAGGTGAGTCAAACACCGACCAGTGGACTTGGAAGGCGATGCTTGAATGGAATCAGCGTTTCAATGAGATTCACGATGTGGAACTGATGGGTGGTACAGAGGTTCGTCATGTGGAGAGCGAGTTGCTCACCTCTACAGCCTACGGCTATGATGACCGTACACTCACCACACAGCCCGTCCTTTTCCCTACTGAAAGTATCGGTCAGCGTTATCCTCTCCATGAGGAGACCCACACGGAGAATGCTTACGTGTCGTGGTATGCGACAGGTTCTTACACCTTCCAGCATCGTTATACATTGGGTGCCAGCGTTCGTTTCGATGGCTCCGATGTGTTTGGCGTAGCGAAGAAATACAGATATTTGCCCCTTTATTCGTTCAGCGGACTTTGGCGTGCGAAGGAAGAGAAGTTCATGGAAGCAGCCAATTGGCTGGAGGAACTGAACCTGCGTGCTTCATACGGACTTCAAGGTAATATCGATAAGAACACTTCACCCTATCTCATTGGCACGTTCAACAAGATCAGTGTGCTGCCTGACAATGTGGAGACTATCATAGCGGCAGAGACAGCACCTAACCCCAATCTGAAATGGGAGAAGACCAAGAACGTGAACGTGGGACTTGACATGGGACTTCTCCATAACCGTATCCGACTCACGGTGGATTACTACTACCGCCGTTCCACAGACCTCATCTCCTCACGCCAATTGCCATTGGAAACAGGCTTTGCGATGACGACCGTGAACTGGGCATCGATGGAGAACAAGGGTTGGGAGTTCGCACTCAACACTCGTAATGTCGCTACGGATAAGTTTACGTGGACAACCAGCCTGAACTTAGGTTTCAACACGAACAAGATTCTCAACGAGACAGTGGCTGAGAACTCCACCTATCCTGCTCGTGAGGGCTATCCTGTGGGTGCCATCTTTGCCTACAAGACAGCAGGAATTGATGCTGATGGCTATCCACTCTTCGAGGCAAAGGACGGTACGACTCAGACGGCAGCAGAGTTCTTCAAACTCAATCGTTTTGGTGCTTCGACCCTGACTGCTGAGCAGCAACGCAACCTCTACACTTATATGGGCACTACGGAGCCAAAGTGTTCAGGTGGTTTCATCAATACCTTCGAACTGGGTGACTGGCAGCTGAACATCAACTTCATGTTCAACTTGGGCATGAAAGTGCGTACACAGCCCAGTTATTCCAATACCTATTTCGATAGAGGTCTGAACACCAACCACGATATCCTGCATCGTTGGGTGGCAGGAACGACGGACACTTCGGGTGTTCTGCCTGCTCTGCTCACTTCCACAACGGCTCGTGCCAGTGAATACACCCATTTCTCCGAGTACAACACCTACTCGATGCTTGACCTTTGGGTACGCAAGCAGAACTATTGCCGACTCCAATCCGTACGTCTGGGTTATCGCATTCCGAAGAAGTACCTCACGCCGATAGGCATCACGGGAGCCAGTCTCTCGCTCGAGGCACGTAACCTCTTCGTGATTGCCAGCAACTACGACAACTACCTCGACCCAGAAACGATGGGTAACCCATATGCGCAGCCGATTCCAAAGAGTTTTATCTTTGGTGTGAATGTGAACTTCTAAATCAAGCGTACAATGAAACTCAGAAACATTATATTGAGCCTCTTCACAGCCGCAGCCTTAGTGTCCTGCGACTCTTTCCTCGACATCACTCCCACAGGTAAGGTGATTGCCAAGACGGGTGAGGAATATCGTGCCTTGCTCACTTATGAGTACAAGTACTTCCCCAAGGATCGCTATATGACAACGGTACGTACAGACGAACTGTTGATGGACAAGTCGAAGACCTCATCCACAGACCTCGATGCTTATCTCGACCTCTGGCGTTGGAAAGATGAAGATCCGTCGCCCACCACATCTTACTTCTCTTGGCGCAATTACTATCATTCTATCTATATCGCCAATTACATCATCGAGCATCAGGATGAAATCTCGAATGCTACGCGTGATGAGGTGGAACAATTGGTGGGCGAAGCCTATATGTTGCGTGCTTATGCTCATTTCCTGCTTGTCAACCTTTATGCGGAGCCATACACCCATTGTCAGCCAGCCTCCACACGAGGTGTGCCCATGCAACTTGAGGCGGATGTCAATGCGATTCCTGCTTCCAGCAGTGTGGAGGCCATCTATCAGCAGGTGTTGGCTGACCTTGCTGAGGCTGAGAAGCATCTGACGGTCTCCGCTTGGCCAGAAGGTGAGAACTACCGCTTCAATAAGGTGTCCGTTCAGGCGTTTTTCGCGCGTACATACTTATATATGGGACGTTGGAATGATGCCCTTACTGCTGCCAAGTCCGTCATTGCTGCTCATGGTGACCTCGAAGATATGAACAGCAGTAGCACGTTGCCCAACAGTTACAAATCTGTGGAGAGTATCGTGGCGTTGGAAAAGTTCCCCAGCAACCTCTTCACCGTCATCGACTTGCCCGATCCTGACTTCATCAGTCTTTATCGTTCAGGTGACCAGCGCCGTACAAAGTTCTTCAAGCGTGTTACTTCTTCCACCTATAACTTGCAGAAGGGTGGGGACGATGCGTTCTCTTGTTCTTTCCGTAGTGCAGAGGCTTATCTCACCGCTGCTGAATGTGCTGCACGATTGGGCAATACGGCTGATGCCATCAACTATTTGAAGCCTCTCTTGGAGAAGCGTCTCAACGCAGATGCCCTCCAAACAGAGCTTGACCTCATCCAGCCTATGACAGCCGATGAGCTTTTGCAGGAGATTCTCGATGAACGTGCCCGTGAACTTGCTTTCGAGGGACATCGTTGGTATGACTTGCGTCGCACCACACGTCCAGCGCTTACTCACATCTATGATGGAGTCACCTTCACTCTCACCCCAGAGAAGTACACGATGCGCTTCCCCACAGAGGCTGTGGAGGCCAATCCTGAGATAGAGCGTTGGGAAAACCAATAGAAAAAGTATTTCAATTAACATATTATTAACCATATTAAATTAAAAGCGTATGAAGAAATTATTACTTAGTTTGGTAGCCCTTGTGGCTACAATGGGTGCATTTGCACAAGAAGTTGGGTGGAATAAGAGTTTCACTCCAGTGGCAGAAGACAACACGCCAACTCCTGTTGTTGCACAGGCTGGTGATGGCTCTGTGTATGTGGCTGTTCAGCGTGGCATTGACTTCAACTTTGCAGGCAAGCTTGTTGCTGGTCCTGAAATCGTTGGTTCTGGTGTCATCGTGAAGTATGACAAGGCTGGTGCCGAGCAGTGGGCTGTTACCCTCGATGGTGCTGCTTCCGTGACGGCTGTAACTGCTGATGCTGATGGTACTCTCTATGCAGCTGGCGTCTATTCAGATGAAGTGATTGTGACCGCTGCCGATGGTAGCACCGCTAAGCTGACAGGTGAAGTTTCTGCTTTCATCCTCAAGTTGAGTGCTGACGGTAAGGTCGTTGCACAGAAGACTTTAGCCGCAACAGCAGATGCGGATCTTCTTGAAACTGGTTTGTATTGGCCAGATAATATCTATGTGACTCCCAACATCATCAAGCTGAATGGTGAGAAGGTGTATGTGGCTGCCAGCTTCAATGCCAACGTGGAGGAGCTGGGTTGGAAGGCTGCCTATGTGAACGTGTTCGACTTCATGTATATGGAGAACCGCAGCAAGGGCATCTTCTCTCTCAGCAAGAGCGACCTTTCTGGTGCTGCCAATGTGCTGACTGTACAGAGCACAGAACGTATTTCTTATGGTCAGTGCTACCCTGAAGCCCTCAATTTCGACTTCGATGACAAGGGTAATGTTTGCTATACTTTCATCGGCTTTGGCAACCTCACCTTGGCGACAGCTGATGCTGGTAGCAAGGACTTCGCTTTTGAGACGACTGACGATGACAGTGGTATGAAGGAGCACGCTTTGGTAGGTGGTGCCATCAACGGAAAAGAAATCAAGGCTTTGACCTTCAAGGCTGAGAAGAATGATGGAGAGGCTATTCCTTACAGCATCGTCAGCATGGATGTTGTGAAAGGAGTCATCTATCTGGGTGGTACTGCTTATGGCAACTTCTGGTTCGATTCTAATGTGACTTATGGTTACACGTATGCCTTTGCATCTGCCATTGATATGAGCACCAGCGAAACCAAATGGTGGGTCATCGCTAATCCACAGTCAGAGAATCAGGCTATCGCGATGGATGTGACAGGTAAGGAAGCACATCTCGCTACGACGAAGGGCATCTACACGATCACGACTGATTTTGGCAATGTGGACAAGGGGGAGAATGAAACTGTTCTTTCCGATGCTGCTGACTGGGAAAACTCGGATAACGCTTATGTAGCGCTTGTATCTGTGGACAAGAACCAGGTGAATGTTTTTGCTCAGGAATTAAGCATCGAAGAAGAGGAGCTCGATCCAAATCTGATTGAGATTCCACAGAGTCAAGGTTTTGAATATGATAACTTTGCTCGTGCAGAACTCGTTGAAGGCGAAAAATACAACACTTATACAGTCACGAACGACCTCCAGATAGCTATCAAGATGATGGATGTTGATGTGGAGGGCTGCGACTATGTGGTGATTAAGTTCGCTGAGCCAGTGGCTGCAGGTTGGAAGTTGGCCTTCTGGTCAAATCAAGACCTCACCGATGTGCCTGAAGGTTCAAAAGAATTAAAGTATGTCTTCGCTGAAGATCCTAAGTGTGGCGTCACAGATGGCATCCTGCCACAAATCTGCATGATGACCTTCTTCGGTGGCTACACAGCTCCTCTGGAGGCAAAGGTGATTGGCATCTACAAGCACAAGATTAGCGGTGAAGATGCTATCGCTAACATCCAGACTCCTGCTCAGAAGGCCAATGGCAAGTACTTCGAGAATGGTCGCATTGTCATCCGCAAGGGTGGTGTGAAGTACAATGTAGCAGGACAGCTCATTAAGTAATCACTTTTGTCTGACAGATTGCGATTCATGCGCATCATCTACACACGACATTTCCCTCCTGGGAACTTTCACGGTATCAATCTTTTTGGTACCGTGTTTGTTCAGCGTCGTTGGGGTGAGTTCCTGCTGCATGAGGTGAATCACGAGATGATTCACACTTATCAGCAGTGGGAACTCACCTATCCCATCTTCTACACGCTTTATGTGTTGGAGTTCTTGGTGCGCCTGATTCAGTGTCGCTGGAATGTGGATCGTGCCTATCGTTCCATCTCCTTCGAGCGCGAGGCCTTCGCACACGAACGAGACTTCCAGTATCTTCGCCACAGGCATCCTTTTGCTTGGGTGAAATATCTCTAAGTGAACCTCTCTGCAGAGGGGTATCTACTCCGACTAAACAGCCTGCTTACTCCGACTAAGCGGGCTGTTTACTTCGGGTAAGAGATAGGTGTCATCGGCGTCATCGTCATCTATGAGTGTTATGAAATGCGATTTTGGGGACATTCTTATGGTGGTTTGGAAAAGATTCCGTACCTTTGTGCCGAAAACTAATCAAATCAATCAAATACGTATCACTGATGGAAAAAATGCAACAGGTATGTGGGTGGCAACGCTTATGGACGTTGGCACTGTGTATGGGCATCGGCACGTTGGCCGCTTGGGCTCAGACAGGTAAGGAATGGGACGACGTGAAGGTGACGAGTGTGAACCGCGAGGAGGCTCACACCTTGGCTATCCCAATGGCAAGCGAGGCCGATGTGACGAAGAACGACATGGCGGCCTCGCCTTATTATCAGTCGTTGGACGGCACTTGGAAGTTCAATTGGGTGAAGAACCCCAATTTGGTGCAGAGCGCTCAGTGTGCCAAGGACTTTGACGACGCTGCGTGGACTGACATCGATGTGCCATCGAGCTGGCAGGTGTGGGGCTTGAACCATGGCAAGAACTGGGACAAGCCGCTCTACTGCAATGTGGCTTATCCGTTCTCCTACAACGAATCGACGTGGAGCGTGATGGCTGATCGTCCGGGGTGGTTCACCTACAAGGGCGACATGACCAATCCTGTGGGCACCTACCGCAGGAAGTTCACGGTGCCCAAGGAATGGAAGGATCGTGAGGTGTATGTGCGCTTCAACAGCGTGGGTCACGGCTACTACCTGTGGGTGAATGGCAAGCGTGTGGGCTACTCGGAGGACTCTTATCTGCCTTCTGAGTTCAACATCACCGACTATGTGACCACGGGCGAGAACACCATCGCCTTGCAGGTGTATCGTTTCACGAGCGGCTCCTTCTTGGAGTGTCAGGACTATTGGCGTCTGACGGGTATTCATCGTCATTGCTTCTTGTGGGCTGCTCCGAAGAGCCAGATTCGTGACTACTTCTTCACGACCGACCTCGATGCCAACTACGTCAACGCCAAGGCGAATGTGAAGGTGAGAGTGGACAACTCCCAGCTGGTGGCAGAGGGACAGGTGGAGGCTAAAGTGATGGATGGCAGCACGGTCGTTGCCCAGGCTTCGTCACAAATCCAAAAATCCAATTCTTCAGCCTCTTTCGTTGAGCTGAGCCTCAATATGGATGTGACGGCTCCCAAACTCTGGAGTGCTGAGACTCCTAACCTCTACGACTTGGTGCTGACTCTGAAGGATAAGAAGGGCAATACGGTGGATATTCGAGGTGGCAAGGTGGGCTTCCGCGAGGTGGGCATCCGCAGTGATGGTGCCCTCATCATCAACGGTAAGCGCATGGTCTTTCATGGTGTGAACCGTCATGACTTCTCGCCCATCAACGGACGTGCCATCACGGCTGAGGAGATAGAGGAGGACATCAAGACGATGAAGCGTCTGAACATCAATGCTGTGCGTACGTCGCACTATCCCAACGATCCTGTGTTCTATGACCTGTGCGACAAGTATGGACTGTATGTGTTGGCAGAGGCCAATGTGGAGTGTCACGCCAATATGGGACTCTCGTCGAAGGAAGTGTTCCGTCCAGCGATGGTGGAGCGTTCGCAGAACCACGTGAAGTGGATGCGCAACCATGTCTGCATCTTCATCTGGTCGTTTGGTAACGAATCGGGTAACGGCAATAACTTCCAGTATGTGGCCAATGCCATCAAGGCACTCGACAAGACGCGTCTGACCCACTACGAGGGCAACAGCGACTATGCCGATGTCAGTTCGACGATGTATGGCAGCTTTGAGACCATTGAATGGATTGGTTCCTCACGCAAGAGTGAGAAGAATCCAAAGCCTCACATCCAGTGTGAGAACAGCCACTCGATGGGTAACTCAATGGGTAATGTGCGTGATATGTTCGACATTTATGAAAAGTACCCCTGTCTGACGGGTGAGTTCATTTGGGACTTCAAAGACCAAGGTCTGCTGACCAAGAGTTCGACAGGCAAGCAATATTGGGCTTACGGAGGCGACTTTGGCGATAACCCCAACGACGGGAATTTCTGCATCAACGGCCTCGTTCGACCTGACTGGAGCTTCACTTCGAAGTGCTACAACACGAAGAAGGTGTATCAGCCTTTGGAGTTCAAGCCTGTGAAGGGCAAGAAGAATCAATTCTTGGTGAAGAACAAGATGGCGTTCTTGCCCAGCACGACTTACAATGTGGCTTATCAGATAGAAGATGAGGAAGGTACGGTGCTCTCGAAAGGAACCATCGATACGGAGGTGGCTGCAAACGACAGTACGATCGTGACCCTCGATGTGGCTGCTGCCGATGGTGTGGACGCTGATAAGGAAGCCTTCATCTATTTCACGGCCACTCAGAAGGCTGCTACCCTGTGGGCAGAGGCTGGCTATGTGGTGGCTGAAGAGAAACTATCAGTGAAGGAAGCGAAGAAAGAGATGTATGACCTCAACAGCCAGTCTGGCTTCGAGGCATTGACCGTGGAGGATGGTGCTGCGATTCTTTACGTGGGAAACAGCTTGTTCAAGGCCACTTTCAACAAGAGCAAGGGTACGCTCAGCGCCTATACTTACGATGGTGTGCAGATGATCAACAAGCCAATGACTCTCAATGCTTTCCGTCTGCCTACGGATAATGATGGCAGTAAGAAAAGCAGTTGGGATGCTTTGGGATTGCCTAAACTTGGCACAACCGCTAAGGGAACAGGTACAACCATCACGAAGGACGAAGATGGTAAGACTGTCACCGTCGCCATGAACAGCACCTACGGCAGTGGCTCGAACACCTTCGACGTCAGCCTCACTTTCATTGTTTGCGCAGATGGTACGATGATGGTCAACTCGTTCATCCGTCCCAACAACACTGGTGCCATCCTGCCGAAGCTCGGCTTCCGCTTGGAGATGCCAGAAAGCATGGAACAGCTTGCATGGTTCGGACGTGGTCCTTGGGATAGCTACAGAGACCGTAAGGAAGCTTGTCTGCCAGCTATCTACAAGAGCACTGTCACGGAGCAGTACGAGGAGTATATCCTGCCACAGGAACACGGTACGAAGCAGGAGGTACGTTGGATGTCGCTGACCAATGATAATGGCCAGGGATTGGTCTTCGTTGCTCCTGACCAGATGGCAGCTTCTGCCGTTCACTTCCGTCCTGAAGACAACTACACCAACAAGGATACACGCAAGAAGCATACCTACGAGTTCGTGAGTTGCAAGCCTACCATCGTCAACCTCGATGCTGTAACCCGTGGTTTGGGTAACAACTCGTGTGGTCCCGATGTGAGAGAGAAATACGAACTGAGAGCTGCCAATACTGCTTTCCGCTTCTTTATCATGCCGCTGAAAGCACAATCGGAAGCTGCTACGAAGGCGAGGGTGGAGATGCCTGTGTGTCAGCCTGTCAACTGTGAGCGAGGCAGCAATGGCCGAATCACGATGACGACAGCCACAAAGGGCGCCACCATCTACTATACCATCGATGGCGGTAAGGAACAGAAGTACTCGACCTCCATCTTGAACAACAACGCCTGCAACATCAAGGCCTATTGCCGTAAGGAGGGTCTGATGGACAGTCCTGTGATGTCGTTCGATTTCGAACTATACATCAATAAGAGCACTTGGAAGTTGGTGAGTGTGGATAGCGATCACAGCGGCAACGAGGCTGCCAAAGCGTTCGACAATAACAACTCGACCTTCTGGCACACAGAGTATTGGGGTAGTGAACCCACTTGCCCTCATACGTTGGTGATTGATATGGTGAAGATTTATGAAGTGACAGCATTCACCTATTTGGCTCGTCAAGACGGTTCAGAGAATGGTATGGTGAAGGATTTTGAGGTGTACCTGAGCTTGGATGGTAAGAACTGGGGTAATGCTGTGGCAAGTGGTGAACTGAAGAAAACGACAGCCTTGCAAGTGGTGAAACTCCAAAAGGCAACAGCGGGTCGCTATCTGAAGTTGGTGGCGAAGTCAGAAATCAACGGCAGGGCTTGGAGTTCTGCTGCTGAGGTGGGTATTCAGGCCAATGCAGATGTAACGGCTATTGAGGCTCCCGCTTCTCGTTTCAAGAATGACAACGTCTATTACTCGATGGCTGGTGTGCCTGTGAACACACCAACCTCGAGAGGCGTGTATGTGCGCAATGGAAAAAAGGTAGTGGTGATGTAGAACTCTCTCCTGTATATTATAAATGAATATGAGAAAGACTTTGATATTATGCACGCTTGCACTCCTCGCTTTAGGCAAGGGTAGGGCGCAAGAGACTCCCACAATGGGTTGGAGTTCGTGGAACACGTTTGCGCTGAACATCAACGAGCAAGTCATCAAGAACCAAGCCTCAGCCATGAGGTCGAAAGGTCTGCTGCGTGTGGGATATGACCATATCAACATCGATGACGGTTACTTTGGTGGTCGCGACAAGGAAACGGGTCAGTTGCTGATTCATCCCACTCGTTTCCCCAATGGTTTGGCGCCCGTGGTGAACTACATCCATCGGCTTGGCATGAAGGCTGGCATCTACTCAGATGGCGGCAAGAACACCTGTGGTAACTATCATGGAGGCGATAAGATCGCCGAAGGGGTAGGGCTGTATGGGCACGACCAGCAGGACTGCGACTTCTTCTTCAAGGAATTGGGCTTCGACTTCATCAAAGTGGATTTCTGTGGTGGTGTATCCTACCACAACAGTGAAGGACTGGATCTTGATGCCGAAAAGCGATACACGGAGATTGCCCAAGCGATTGCCAACACAGGTAGGACGGATGTGCGGATGAATGTATGTCGTTGGGACTATCCGGGCAACTGGGTGCAGGGTGTGGCGGCTTCATGGCGCACTACTGGCGACATCAATGCATCATGGGGATCTGTCAAGGACATTCTGAAGCAGAACCTCTATCTGTCCGCCTACTGCTATGGAGGGCATTACAACGATATGGATATGTTGGAAGTGGGACGTGGACTCTCGAAAGAGGAAGACCGAACTCACTTCGGCATGTGGTGCATCATGTCGAGCCCTCTGCTCATAGGCTGTGATATGTCAAACCTCACAGGAGCAACCCTCTCTCTATTGAAGAATACAGATCTTATCGCCCTCAATCAGGATCCGCTCTGTCTGCAGGCATACGTGGTGCAGCATAAAGACGATACTTACGTATTGGTGAAGGATGTGGAACGGCTCTATGATACCACACGTGCTGTCGCGTTCTATAATCCATCGGATAAGGAGGTGGAGATGAGTGTGAAGATGACGGAGCTGGATTTGGATGGTACCGTAAAGGTGCATGATTGTTATGAGCAGAAAGACCTTGATGACATCACAACGGGTCAGCTCGATGTGAAAGTGCCGGCACATGGTACACGTATCTACCGATTGGAGGCAGAACGTCGTTTGGAACGTAATCTCTATGAGGCTGAAACCGCTTATCTGGGTAAGTATCAGGAGATATTCAACAACCAGTGGTACAAGTCGGGCGTTTATGAGGACAACAACGCTTGTTCTGGTAGGGCAATAGCCACTTGGTTGGGTAGCGATCCTCTGAACGACTTGCAGTGGCGCAATGTCTATAGTGATCAAGGTGGTGACTACACGATGACCATTAAGTATATCTCGGGCGAGTCTCGGAACATTACCGTCAATGTGAATGGACAAGATGTGAAAACCCTTTCGTGCAACTCAGGCAATTGGAATACGGTAGGTTCGAAAGCTCTGACCATTACTTTGGAACCAGGCGAGAACATCATCCGTCTGTATGGCAAATCCTCATCAGCTTGGATGCCCAATATTGACTGCATGACCCTCAAACCTGTGGGCAAGAACGAGCGCATTGTGGTCGGTATCAAGGATGTGCAATCACCCTCATCCTCAGCAGTTTCCCCACAGGATGACCGCTATTATACCCTCAATGGACAGCCTGTGAAGCATCCTGGGAAGGGCATATACATCCATAAAGGGATAAAAATCACTAAAAAATAGCTCTTTTTGCCTTTTTTTCTGTCATAAGTTTTTGTAATTGAGATATTTTGTCTTACCTTTGCATTCGTTTTGAACAAAGAAGGGGACTTTGGGATGCCTCTGAACATAAGACACATTATTAATAACTACAATACTAAATAAAGAATACCAATTATGACGAAAGCAGAAATTGTTGCTGAAATCAGCAAGCAAACTGGTGTAGAGAGAGAAAAGGCCCTCAAAGTGGTTGAGGCTTTCATGGTGACCATCAAGGACACTACCGCTAATGGTGAAGACGTGTTCCTCCGTGGTTTTGGAACCTTTACCACGAAGTCTCGTGCAGCTAAGTTGGGTCGTCTGATCAAGGAGAACAAGTCGATGGTTGTGCCTGCGCACAAGATTCCATTCTTCAAGCCTTGCGAAGATTACAAGAAAATGTTCTAAGCAACACTTACACACTTACACCAATGTAAAAGAAATGTCCATCTGAGAGGTGGACATCCATACAAAAGGAAACGACGCTGCTCACGCAGTGTCGTTTTCTGAATTTGTTAGATTAGCTATATTAATGAAAAACTTACTTTTGTCTTTGTAAGACATATGACAATGACGAAAAATAATCTCTCATTCTAAATCGATGCAAAGGTAGCACTTTCTTTTGTATTCTACAAAGTTTTCGCCCTTATTTTACCCTTCCGATAAAAATATCGTCTAAAAAGAAGCGAAAATCCTCCATTGGCATTAAATCATTGAGAAAAAGTTTGGAGGAGTGAAAAGAAAAGGTGAACTTTGCCAACGAAATCGAAATAATCGAAATAATCATATTTATTAACTATTTAGCTATTTTTACTAAACTTATGAGAAAAATCTACTATTCTCTTTGGGTGCTCATGCTGATGATGGTGAGCACAACAGTAAAGGCACAGTATGAGGCTACGATTGAGACTGGTCCAACAAATGATTGGGTGGCAGGTCAGCAGTCGTTTGCGGCAACAGACATTGCCACAGCGCTTGGTCTGGCTGATGCAGCTGCTCTTAAGGAACTCATTAACTCTTCCGTGAAGTCGGAAACGGAAATCTCGGGTCCTTTCTACATCAAGACAGCCGATGGCAAATCAAATCAGTACACAGGTAATGCCAATGAGTTCTGGATGGATGATGAGGGTCAGCCTCATGAGTATTCTGGTGCTTCTTGGTTTGTGGGTATCGAGTTTGAGGATGCTGACAGCGAGTACAACGACGAGGGCAAAGACCGCGTGAACATCTACGTGGGTCAGATGCCACAGACCTTCACAAAGAAGTATGAAGCTTCTTCTTTGAAGACGACGGTATATCTTGTGAATGGTGGCAAGGAAATCAGTTTTGCTGTGACGCAGAATATCGCAGCCGCTACAGAATCTGCTATCAAGGTTGAGACAACAAAGATCTCAGAGTTGACTTTCGTGAAGGATTACAGCATCACGCTCAACTTCAATGTGGGTGGTCAGTATGAGGGGAATACGGTGACGGCTACACTCGATGGTATCTACGATGCACTGGGCGTCAATGCCGCAGACCTCGATGCTTCTATTGACGAAAATATAAGTGGTGTCTATGCCCAGTTAGTTACAACTGCCAATGATGAAACAGTATTGCAGGACGAGCTGCAGCCTTCTCGTGTACCTACTGATGGTTGGTTCGGACGTCATACTATTTGGGACGAGGCAACGGCTACAGAAACAGTGTTGCCTGTCAATATGCTTCATAGTTGGGGTGAAGGTTGTACTTTCTATGTACAGAATGTGAAATTGACCGATGGTGAGTTGAGCATCAAGGTGGGCCAGTTCCCTGGCACGTTGAAGGCTGGTGATACAGATGCTGCATACCTCTATATCATCGCAGGCAAGAAGGCCGTTCGTGTTCTGGTGCAAGTGGATTTGGGTTCTGCACCTGAACCTGTCGATGATGTTCCATTTGAGAATTGCACAGAGGCTGGTTCAACCACTGTGGATGTTTATAACTATGCGATGCCTGACTACTCAACTAAGGCTTTCAGCATTGACATTGACGATGTGCTCAAGAAACTTGGTTGTGAGGCAAATGCACTGACGGATTTCTACGCTTATGCTTCGGAAGGTGTGCTGGCCACTGAACACACCACTGGTGAGGGAGGTTTCTACTTCAACGAGGAAGGCTATGTGGATACATGGGGCAATAAGGCACCTGTCTATATCAACTATAATAGTCTGCCAGAAGGAAAGTTCGCCATCGGTCAGTATGGTGGTTACTTCCTTGGCAAGGTTGCTGGCTTTGATGACAAAGCAATCACAGAGCCTTATCTCTTCAAGACCAAATTCCTTTACAAGTATTCTGACAAGTACTACACGGTGAACGTGAACTTCACCATCTATCCAGAAGGATGGGAAATTGAAGAGGTTGATCCAGGTGTGAACCCAGACAGTGAATTCGACATCGTGACCACGCTGCCTATCACTATGCAGATCATACCAAGCAGTAACTACTATGCAGGTGAGAGTGAAGAGGCGCAGCAGCAGATGCAGTACGACCTTGGTTTGGAGAAGATACAAGAGTTGATTGGTACGGGTTCTTACACAGTTTATGGCTTGAAGGCTCCTGCTAGTACGAAAGTATATCCTGAATTGACTACTTCTACAGGCTATACACCAAACGCAGGCTTCAGCGGTGGATTCTGGATGGGTATGCCAAATGAAGAGAAGTTGGGTAGTGAGTATGTGAACACTTCGTTTGTGGCTAGTTGGGGTACTAACGCCTACGGTATCGAGTGGAAACCAGGTGAAGCTATCCTTGGCTTTGACCAGATTCCAGATCAGCGCAAGGTGGGTGACTTCTACGTATCTACTTTCTACTGGGTGAACAGCAGCAACAACAAGGCCATCAAGTATGAACTGAGCGTTGTGTATGTGGATGAGATCGTGCCAATGGCAGAGGTGGTGGATGTTGTTTCAACGACTGAGGCAATCGCAAAGGATAAGATTGAGAAGATTGGTGGCAGCGAGTTCTATGATGTGACCCTCGACAAGGCGAAGGTTGCTGCGGCACTTGGCATCACAGAAGCCCAATTCAGCGAAGTTCAGATGTCGTACGCTCAGAGCGTGGGTGTATGGGCATCATTGAATCCAGGTGAGAGCTCTCAGTACTTCAATGCAAACGGTTATGAGGATGTGGAAAAAGGCGTGGAAGCTGCTGTGTCTGAGGATTATGTGGTGACGCTGACGCTTGACGATGTTGCGCTTGGCGCTGATGACAAGATCACGCTCCGCTATGCTTTCGACTACGACAACAAGCGTGTGCTCTACACCCTCCAACTCGGTGCTGAAGGCTCCAAGGTGGTTGGCATTAGCGATGTGAAGACTACGAAGGCTGACAGTGCTTGGTACACACTCTCCGGTGTGAAGGTGGCTCGTCCAACTGCAAAGGGTGCCTATATTCACAATGGTAAGAAGGTGTACATGAAATAAGATCCTACATATATTAATAGTATAAGGGGGAGGCGGGCACACCATGTCCGCCTCTTCTTCTCCTAAATAAAATTAGCGTAATGAAGAAAATCTTACTGACTTTTATTGTGGCACTGTCGGCACTTGCAGCTCATGCCCAGAAACAGCTCTACATTCCTAATGAATGGAAGGGCACAGATCTTTATCGGGAGTCAGATCCCAACAATCAGTACACGTGGTCGAAATCGCGCTCAAAGGAGAGCGAAAATTTCATTGTCTATTGGGACAAGGGATACGGCAACAAAGCTCCTAACGAGCTGTCTTCTACTGATTTCTACTATGTCGATATCGATGACCTCTTGCAGAAAGCAGAGTGGTTTTATAAGCTGAACGTAACTGAACTCGGTTTTGGTGGCGAAGGGTCAAAACTTGCTAAATATAAGAGCATGATTCTCTTGAACCACACTACTGAGTGGATGGCCTACGGAAGTGGCTATGATTTCAACTGCCCTGCACTATGGATAAACCCATCTACATGCAAACCGGTGGGTCATACCATTGCCCATGAGATTGGACACTCCTTCCAGTATATGGGTTATAGCGATTTGGGTGGTCACGCAGGTTTCCACGATGCGATAGGAAAAGGTTCTGGTTGGTGGGAACAAACAGCTCAGTGGCAGGCTGCGCAAGCTTATCCTGATCTGAAATGGGGTGAAAGTTGGACGGTCTATGGCGCACCTTATTTTCCTCGCTATGCCAATTATGCAATGACACACGAATGGATGCGTTATCAGAGCTATTGGTGGCATTACTTCTTGGTGGAAAAATTCAATGACCGTTCCTTCATAGGTAAACTTTGGCGTCACCAGATGAGTAAAGCCTCTGATCCCAATGAGGTGCTTATGAACATGCAAGGCCTCTCTGCCGAGGAACTCTATAAACTTTACTTCGAGTATGCCATGAAGATGGCAACTGTTGATATTGATGTGGATGGCTGTCGTGAAGAGGGCATCAATCAAATAAATTCTGTGCCTTACCGTTATGCCTGTCTGGCATTGGGTAATTCGAAGTATCAGGTAGCATACTCCTCATGTCCACAGAGCACAGGCTTCAACATCATTCCTCTCACAGTGCCAGAGGCTGGTTCTGTTGTCAGCATCGATTTCACATCGCTCAAGCAGCGCGCCAAGTTAGCAGAAGGAGATCCTGCTGAATACTATAATGGTGACAATCAGTTGATCAAGCTCCCCACCACTAAGGCCTACTACAACATCAACTCCAAATACGGCTCTCAGCGTGGTTTCCGTTTGGGTTATGTAGCACTTCTGAAGGATGGTTCTCGTCAGTATCTTTATGAGGACGAACTGTACTGTGCCAACAGCGGTACCAATGAACAAACTGCCACTGTCTCTTGCACTGTTCCTGAAGGAACTCAGAAACTTTTCTTTGTTGTTTCTCCAGCCCCCAAACAGTATATTCAGCATCAATGGGATGATGATATCAGCAATGATGATCAATGGCCCTACATGCTCCAGCTCTCAGGTGCGGACATTATTGGAGCGCCCGAACCCTATGTGGCACCTGTCATCAGCGAGGATTTAGGACTGACTGATGCCACCATCACTTATGATGTGGAATTGCCCTTTGATGCAAATAGCTATTCCTATGTTGAAGTTACCTTGGCAGGCAATGCACTTTCAGCTCTTGGTACTGCTTTCCAAATGAACGATGTTGCTGACGGTGTGAGCAAAAGTATCGTTGAATGGAGCGATGCAGAGCCAACTGACGGAAAAATGAAATTCTATGCTGTCAATGCTTCTGGAAACATCGTCAACAAGAAAAGCAGTGCTAATGGTTATGGTCATTGGTTCAATGCGAGTGGTGCATACGCTGATTGGGCTTCTGGCTATGTGTATAGCGAGTTCCAGCCTTCTTCCCTCACGTTCCATGTGGGTCAGTATCCTTCCAAGCTTACTGTGGGCAAAACTTACACCATCTCTCAGGCACTCAAGTATAAGCTTGGCGGCAAGACTGCCATTGTCCGCTTCATCTTTAATGTGAAGAGTGTTGCCTCCTCTGTTGCTGGCAGCTTCTCTTTGGCGAAAGTGGAACAAGATCCTAAGGTGTCTGAATACACGGCTATTGAAGCCCCAGCTGCTTCTTCACTCACTCAGGATGCGTCATATTACACGTTGAGCGGCACTCGTCTATCTGATCATCCTACAACGAAGGGAATCTATCTCCACAACGGAAAGAAACTCCTCATCAAATAAGGAGTAATTCTTCTTGACATAAAGAAAGGGTCACACAGAAATGTGTGGCCCTAAAATTTTGACTTCCGCTCTACAAAGGGTTATCACTAATCCTTGGCAGCAGCGGAAGTCCACCTATTTTCCATTAAAAACTATTTTCGATTACGAATAACTTATTGGGGATGTTATGAATTACTATTTACTACTTATAACTTGTTTTACAAAGATTTGGGCAAAATATCATAAGTTCTTACCGTATCGAAAACTTTCCTTATTATTTGGAAGAAAAAATTTACAGGTATTTTGTATTATTGTTTTCTAAGAATTTGTATATGTTTCGTTAGTTAGAGAGTCGTTAGTAGAGAGTCGAACCGTTTAACGAGATGCGAGTGCATTGTTGATGTCACCTGCAAAGCGGTTGTCCTTCCAATTACCAGCGATCACCTTGCCACTTGCTGTGGTGTATGTACCTACGCCGTTACGCATGTCTTCCTTGAACTGACCAGTGTAGGTTGCACCAGATGCCCATACAAATGTGCCCTGACCTTCGATGTAAGAGTTGGTGAACTGACCTTCATACACGTTGCCGTTTGCATAAGTGTACTTGCCAATACCTTCCTTCTCACCGTTTACCCACTGACCTGCATACACATCACCATTGTTGTGGTAGTATGTGCCGAAGCCATTGCGCTGATTGTTCTCATAGTGACCTACATACTTGTCACCATTGGCAGCAGTGAAAACACCTTCGCCTACGCGGACATCGTCCACCCAATCACCTTCGTAAGTGTCGCCGTTTGCCCATGTGAGCTTGCCGTGACCATTACGCTTGCCGTTCTTCCACTCACCTTCGTAAGTGTTGCACTTGTCGGCATAGAATGCGGCACCAAAGCCATCCTGCTTGCCATCCTTGAAGTCACCTTGGTACATGTCACCATCTACCCAAGAGTAACGTCCGTATCCTTCTATTTGGCCATCCACGAAATTACCCTCGAAGCGGTCACCATTTTTCCACTCGAAAGTGCCCTTTCCGTGCATCTTGCCTTCTTTCTTGCTACCGGTGTATTTACCGCCAGTCTTCAGATCTGGATTTCTGTCTCCAGCATCACCCTGTGCCATCACGTGATTGTAAGCACCGAGTGACAAGAATGCTAAAACTGTTAAGATAAACTTCTTCATAACTATGCCCTTTCTTTTGAGTTATATGAATAGAGTTATTTGTTTCTGTTGAGTTGTTTTGTCAGTTGATTTGGTTTTGACTTTGCAAAGTTACCTGTTTTGTTCACATGCTCCAAATAAAAAAGAAGAAATAATTCACTTTTTATTAAAAAAAATGCTTTTTGAAGAAAATAAAGACACTTTGCACGCAAATCTATTAAAATAAGTTTTGTTTAATGTGTGTAAATGTGTACATTTTGAGTCCTTGCATGTTTTTGCTTTTTTCTTTTGAAGGGTCGATTCTGGATTCTGTGTGCGTTTTTGTTTTCGAGCCTGTTGCTCATTGGTCGATTTTGTTCACTCGTACCCTTGTTTTATGGGTCGATTTTGTTCACAAATACAGGTCGTTTTGTTCACTCCCCTTCTCTAACTGCTTGTTTTCCAGCTCAGAAACATCATCGATGTCAGTCAGTTGAGGAAGCGGGTTCTTGTCGCTCTGTTTGGCACCCAGTTTCTGGAGTTTGAAACAAGTGGTTTGGATGCTCTGTCCAGTTGGAGCCAGTTTGCGGGCACCGTCTTCGTAGGCTTGCGTCGCACGGGTGAGTGCTTGTCCTATGCTTTCATATTTCTTCATGAATTGCCCCACGCGATCCAGCATTTCATTTGCAAGCGCGTACACTTTCTCGTGGTTCTGTGCTTGTGCAATCTGTGTCCAGGTAAGGTTGATGATGCGCAGGGCTGCAAACAGGGTTTGTTCATCGGCAATAAAAACATTCTGTGTCATTGCGTTGCGCCAGAGGTCTGGTTGTGCGTTGAGGGCAGTCCAGAGAGCGGCAGAGTGGGGGACAAACATGATGACATAATCCATCCGTGCCTTGGGAGGTTGGATGTAAGCAGAGTAATCTTTCGTGGATAATTCACGTACATGAGCCTTGAGACTGTCGATGTGTGCCTTGAGCAAACGTTTTCTCTCTTCTTCGGTTGTTACGTTGGCATAATCAATGAAGGCTGTGAGGGACACTTTGGCGTCAATGATCACTTCTCTGCGTTGGTCGAGGTGGAGAATCACGTCAGGCCGGAGTGTGGATCCTTCTTGGTTCTTGACAATATTGCCAGCTGCATCGCGGATATAGGGTTGCGTGTCGTAATGGATGCCTCGCTTGAGTCCTTGCGACTCCAAAAGCTCGTCGAGGATGGTTTCGCCCCAATCGCCCTGCACGCGGTTTCCCATCTTGAAGGTGTTGTTTAGTTGATCCACACTCTTCTTGGCGGCCTCGCTTTGGCGCATCATGTTTTCGATGTTGGCTTTCATTTCGCCACCCATAGCCGTCTGCTTTTCCGTGTTTTCCGTCATCGCCTGCTTCATCTTGTCGATGGTCTCGCGTAGGGGATTCACGATCTGACCCAGATTTTGGCTGCTCGTTTCTGTAAATTCTTTTTGTCGTTGCTTCAGCAGTTCGTCAGTCGCTTCCTTCATCTTCGCGCTCATCGTCTCCATCGCATCATCAAAACGTTGTTGCAATGCGTTGATGGCTTCTTGATGCATACGATCTTTTGCTTCGAGGGCAGCAGCATGGGCTTCTTCCTCCGTTTGCTTGAGACGTGTAGCCATTTCAGCCTCACTTTTCAATTGAGCCTGAAGCACATCCACTTGAGCAGCGACCTTGCTGTGGCGTCCTTGCAACACAAAAGCTGTTGCAAGCGCACCTATCAGAGCGCCACCCAACACAGAAAGTATGATGATCCAAGTTCCCATGTTCCCCCCTATATTATATATAAAATGTGCGCACGAGGTAAAGAATATAAATACTGAGGAGAATAGCGCCTTCCCAACGGACAATCTTTCGATGACTGTAGAGGAACGTCCAGAGGAGGATGCCCAATCCGAACATGACTGCATAGTCGATGGCGAAGGGACCCCAAGCATGATGAATCGGTGTGATGGTGCTGGCTGTACCCACCACGCAGAGGATATTGAACGAGACAGAGCCTATGATGTTGCCCACAGCCATGTCCGTCTCACCCTTTCTGGCTGCCATCACACTGGCAAAGAGTTCAGGCAGACTGGTGCCGACAGCAACAATGGTCAGTCCGATGATGCGTTCCATCTCTTCCTTGCCCACGCCTAAGAGTTGTCCCAGTTCCATCGCTATGGCGCTGGCACCATCAATCAGCAGGTCGGCACCCCACACCATTGCCGCCAAACTGACAATGACGAACAAGATGGCACGCCACAAGGGCATTGGAGCCTTTACAGGCGCTACTTCCATGGCTGCCTTGGTCTCCTTGCGTGACTGAATCACCTCCCACGAAATGAAACCAATCAACATCAGCACCATGCAGATGCCCTGCCAACGCTGAATCATATCTTCTGTGAAAGCGAATACGATAAAGATGGCCATTGCGAAGAGCAGGAACGGAATATCGACCCGCAACATGCTACGCTTGGATGGCAGTGGATGAATCAAGGAGGTCATGCCCAGAATCAAGGCGACATTCGCGATGTTCGACCCCACTACGTTGCCGATGGCCAGACCTGATGAACCGACCCAAGCCGCCTGAGTGGATACCAGCAGTTCTGGCATTGATGTGCCGAATCCCACCACTGTCAGGCCAATCACCATATTACTCAGTTTGGCCCGCTGAGCAATCGCCACCGCACCGTCAATCAAAAAATCGCCTCCCTTCATCAAGAGGACGAAGCCTATCAAGATAAAAAATATACTCAGTAACATTTCTCTCTCCCTTTAAACGCTGCAAAGGTACGCTTTTCTTTTGTTGTGGCAAAAGATTTGCTAAACACATTGCATGTCCATGAAACTTTTACAATTCAAAACCACTCTTATCAGGTAAGATAGTTTCAAGGGCTTCAAGAATTCTCTTCTTATTCTCCTCAAAATGGGTGACATGGTCGCCATCATTGATGCAGATGATTCTTTTCTTCCGATGGCTAATGCAATCCACGCATGCAGAGATATTCTGATCGCTCAGATAGAATACTTGCCCATATTTATAGACATTACAGGAAGTGAAATTGCCAGAAGCCAGTTGCCAATAACGTATAAGCGTAGGACTGATGTCTCCATAAGAGCGGAACTTACTAGCGCATGTTCTCGACAGATCTTCTTCGCAATACTTCCATATTTCGTCAAATGTCTTTTTCAGATAAATTTGTGGCAAATGATTCATGTGGAAACCAGGGAAGGTCGGGAGCATGAAGAACCGCAGATTTTTCAGAGCAACCATCGGAAGGGATGGCGGATACATTTTGAGCGGGCCTTTCCGAGCAGCCGCAATCTTTGAAAAATGTTTATTGATTAACGCCTTTGCCATAAAGCAGGAATTGTCATAAACATTAGGCTGAGTATTGCTGGAGGCGGACAAGTCGCAGATATCACATGGCAATCCTTTCCTGAAGAAATGTTTAGGAAGTACATCGTCAAGAAGGAACATGTCATCACAGAAATAGACAAATTTGTCGGAAAGCCCCTTTATCCTATGGAAATTGAACTCAATAGGGTAGCAACTAAAGGTTGGCATATATTGTGAGGGAACGACATCTTTGTCATTCAAGAAAACCAGCTTTGGATGTTCCGTGTTCATCCATTGGGGTGGGTTTGCATTGGTTATGAAGAACACTTTGTTAACCCAGGGAGCATACTTTTCAATTCCTCGAAATAAGAAATGCAACGTGTCCCAACTGCGATAACGGTACACACTTTTATCCACAGAGCGACCATACTGGGCAGCATAATACTCATACTGCTTTCTCCATTCAGGGTCGGTATTGCTACCCCAAGTGATTACAAAATCAATCTTCTCGTCGGCCATAATGCATGCTTTTTTGAATTGTCCTTCATGTCATGAGGAAAAACATAGCAAAGGTACAGACTTCTTCTGTTTTGTGCAAATTTTTTGTGGATATTCTGCAAAAAAGAAAAGGCGACCTGTGTAGGCCGCCCCTTTCTTATGATGCATTATAAGTTACGTACAATCTTGAGATCCTTTACAGTAGAAGAATTGTTTTTCTTGTTCTTATACCATTCACCATTGGTTTTGTGGTTTTTCACCCACTTTGGGAAAGCGGGGTAGCAACTGTCGATGGTAATGTACTCTTGTGCCCATGCCCAGAAAGTTTCAGTCTTCCATCCGTACTCGGGTGTGTTCATCTCTGTATAAGAGTATGGGAAACAGATGATGTAAGGTGCAGCACCTTTATCTGGGGCTGGAATGCGGGATTCGCCAGATGAGAGTTCTTCGATGCTCTGCCAGTTTTCTTCCACATTTTCAATCGGATCGGTACCTCTTGTCAGCGTACGAATCTCGAAGCCACCCATATTTAGATAACCATTATCGTCCACACCTTGGGTAAGGCTGTATTCGTTGGTACTGCAATAAGCCATCGACCAGTCTTTAGGTACAGTGATGTTGACAGTTTTTCCTTCCGTGCCACGTGATGCACCTACGTTGTGTGCTTTATACTCTCCGCTCACTGCTGGCTCGAAGCCAAAGAGTTGGTGAACTTCGCCAAGGCATTTTTTGTTGTTGCCATTGACAAAGAAGATGTAAGAGGCGAGTGTACCACCTGCGGCCAATGGTGTCACATGGGCAACGGGTTGTCCACTGGTGTGTTCCACCTTGAAGATCACGTCATTGTAGTCGCGGTCGAACGTGCCACCCAAGTCTTCACAAGCAAGCACCCAAGTCTTAGGTTCTTCGTTGATGATGAATGGAGGGATACCTTTGATGGTAAACACGATATCGTTGAAGTCGAAGTCGCTAAGCTTACCATCTACCCATCCATCGTTTGGCCAGTCTTCAAAGCCGAAGAACATCTCTTCACCAATAGAGAATGAAGAGGCATAACAAGGATACTTACCCTCCACCTGAATCATCTTACCATTTTCGTCCACCTTGACGCCATTGCCGAGCACGGCGGGGTCGTTGAGTGAACTCTCAGAGAAGATCTCGTAGTTCTTGGTCTCATGTACACCATTATGGTTAGCTGAATCTGTCTTCTTCAGATACATGCCAAACTTGACTCCTTTTGGGATATCCACTCTGATACCTAATCCGCGAGCAACCTTACCAGATTCTTGTTTGTTGTCAGTGCTTTTGTATTCGCCATTATCCTCATACATCAACTCACTATCTTCTCCAGGATTGCTTTCCCTGTTTTTATAGATATCCACATCTATGCGATTACCTTGGGCGTCATAATAATACAAGCCAATAGTGTTGTAAGATTTTGTATTCCAGTAGTAAGGATAGATGATGAACGAACCATTAGATACGTATGAGAAGTTAGCTGTCACCTTGTTCAAATTGTGTTTGTTTTCAGGCACATGTTCCATCAATTTGTTGTAGTCAGTCTCTGCCATATAAACATACTGAGGATGGGTTTTGCCATCACCAAGGTCATCAACATCTCCTGTGAGCTTGGATACTTCTACATATCCATTTCCTGAATAGGTGGTACGTGTCTCTAAAGCATTAAACACTACCACATCACCTGGGACGCAAGTTTGTGCTGTACGTCCATCGCTCACGATGAGCGTGCGTGTACCTTCAACTACGTCCACGCCGAGCTTTTGTGTGCCACTTACACCTTCGTAGTTACCCACAAGAATAAACTGGTTGCCTTCCAGCGCATAAATCTTGACGTTGGATGCTGTTTGTGTGTTGACTGTCACAGTGGCACGTTCCGCTAAGTTCCAGTCTTGTTCTGGGTCGATGTCGCCATAGGTCTCATAGAATGCCTCATCGAACCTGATGGCGCTTTCGCTGTTTTTGTCGTTTCCGTTGTCGTAGTCACTACAACCAGCTAAGGTCAATGCACCAGCGCAGACCATAGCACAAACTGGAAGATACTTTTTTACCTCCATAGTTTCCTAATTTTTAGTTAATGTTAGTATTATTTATTATATTTTGCCCTATCGTGCCGCCTCTTCGTGCGCACACGTACATTTATATATGATATATCATCATAACGAGTACAAAGGTCGCATTTTTTTCCCACATAGAGAGCACGAAACACAAAGAAAATCACAAAAAGTGGTGATTTTGTCTGCGTTTTTCGCTTTTTCCTCCATTTCAGTAGGGGGAAGTTGCAATTGGGTACATGAAAAGGGAAAAGAATGTAGTTGTTTTCTGAAGAAACGCACCGTGATTCTTTGCTATTTTGAAAGTTTCAAAATTTGAAAAGATGCTTGTCTCTTTAAAAGTTCATAACGGCAAAACTTCACTTGCGCACTTGGAGTAAGCAAACAAGAAGGAGCGACCTGTTGTAGGCCGCCCCTTTCCTATTATGAAAAGTAATGCTAATATCCTTTAATCAGAGGAGATTCCATTACTATTTCTTTCCGCTGCGCTTCTTGGCGAGGTTGGTGTTATAAGCTGCAGTTGTGAAAACGATTCGGTTGTATTCTCCCTTATTGAGGTAAATTTTTGCTTTATCTCCAATGTTGTCGTATCCCATATAGGCATCCACCCCTGCTGTTTCTTTGCTCTTCAGCATGAGTGCAATACCTCCATTGACTTCCACAATCTTGAACTTTCCGTTATGGTCGCCTTCAGGTTTGTCTGTTTGGAAAATTGCATTCCAAGAATCATTTGCTGCAGTAGTGAGGTGAAGGTATTGCTGTGCACCAACATTGTACATGTAATAGTAGCCATCACCTGCGGGTTCCAATTTCCACTGCTGATAGGAGTTGTATGTATTGGCTGCCATTTGAGCAAAATTACCATCATAATATGATGCAGCCCACTTGTTGCCGCTTCCATCCGTGAAGTAAAGCACATAGTCAAGTGTCGTTGGCTGTGCTTGAGCTGCACTCACTTCCACGTAGCATGTTTTCTCCTCACTTGCATTAAAATTGTTGTTTGCTGCTTGAGAAATCTTAATGGTCAAAGTACCCGTACGTTCAGGGGTGAAGACGCAAGATTCATCTTTTCCTTTCACAATAGTTTCTACCAGATAATCACCATTATATACTTTATATGTGATGCTGGCATCACTATTTGTGCTTGTTACAAGGCTCTTTAAATCTATGCCTTCGCCCACAGTCGTGCTTCCATTTTGAACATTAAGGGTAGTGTTGTCCTTCGCAATATGCAATACGAACTGAGTGGATCCTGCATCATAGTTTCCGTTTGCCTCCTGAGTGACATAGACTGTGCGATCACCGGCGTTCCAATAGGATTTCCCTGAAGTCCATACATCACCTGTAGGAGTGTCTACACGGAACGTGATAGTTCCTGAGCTGAGGGATGTAACATTGCCTGCAAAGTCTGGTACTCCACCTCTGTTTATGTATATATCACCATTAGCGGTAAGCTGAGGATCTTGCAATACAGGATTAGTGCCAGAAGAGCTTACAATCTTGAGTTCGCTCACAGTTGCACCATTGTTGTTCTTGTTCCTATACCATTCACCATTGGTTCCGTGGTTACTTACCCATTTGGGGAAGTCGGGATAGCAACCATCGATGGTGATGAACTCTTGTGTCCATGCCCAGAAAGTTTCTGTCTTCCATCCGTTCTCGGGTGTGTTCAGGTCTGTATAAGAGTATGGGAAACAGATGATGTAAGGTGCGGCACCCTTATCTGGGGCTGGGATGCGGGATGCTCCAGATGACAGTTCTGGGTCGTCCAGCCAGGCTATTTGAGGATTGTCTATCGGATCGGTGCCTCTTGTCAGCGTACGGATTTCGAAACCACCCATGTTTTGATAGCCTTCGTCACTTCCGCCTTGTGGACGGCCATACGTGTTAGTGCTATAGTATGCCATCGACCAATCTTCTGGCACATTGATGGTGACAGTGGTGCCTTCTTTGCCACGTGATGCACCTACGTTGTGTGCTGTGTACTCTCCGCTCACAGCTGGCTCGAAGCCGAAGAGCTGGTGGATTTCGCCGAGGCATTGTTCATCGCTACCATTGACATAGAAGATGTAGGATGCCAATGTGCCACCTGCAGCCATTGGAGTCACCTTGGCTGTAGTCTGTCCGCTGACGTGTTCCACCTTGAAGACCACATCGTTGTAGTCGCGGTCGAACGTGCCACCTAAGTCCTCGCAAGCGAGCATCCAAGTTGTTGTTTCTGGGTCTTCGTTGATGATTGTTGGTGTACAACCAGAGAATGCGAGCACCACATCGTTGAGGTCTTTATCAGAATAGTCAGGGTATGCCCAGTCCTCAAAACCGAGGAACATCTGGTCACCTACAGAGAATGTGGAAGCATAGCATGGATATAAGTCATCACGCTCTACCCAACTAGATCTGTCTGTCATTAAACCTTCACCCTTATACACTACACCTTTACCATACTTCGCTGGGTCATTATTAAGTTCACTCTCTGAATAATAGGTGATTGCATCGTTGCTGCGGAGGTACATGCCGAATTTTGTACCTGCAGGAATGTCAACTCTTATACCTTGTCCACGCACATATTTGGGAGAATAAGAATTTCTGTCACCCGGGTTTTCATAGGAACCCATCTTGATGACTTCAAGATTCTTAAAGGCAAGCCAGTTGCCTTCAGCGCCACTTATTGTGAAACCAAGGTCTAGTTTCCCATCGGTCTCTACTTTTACTTGCTCCAGATAGATATCACCGTGCCGTACATAACTCGATCTTTTCTTTCCGCTATTTGTATATGTGAATTCAGCGGCATAAGGGTCTCTCCATTTACTCATGGGGAATTCTAGTCCATTGGCAAAGAAAGTTATACCTGCAGGCTGATTATTTACGTCACCTTCGTTAAACATACGTGCGTGTAATTTCACGATATAATGGCCTGGTGTCAGTCCTGTAATAGTTTTATGTATGGTCGCATTGGGAAGGTCTTTGCCAGAAACATAATATTGGACAAAAGGTGTCTGCATACCATAGCTATTGCCGTTTTCTTCTATTGACCATGTGTTGAGAGCCAAGGACTGGCCATTGTCGATGGTCCAGTTCTCTAATGTGGCTTCTTCTGTGTGGGCTGATACATTATCACCGTTGAGAGCATTTTCAAACATGATTTCATCGCCCTCCTTAATGGTATAGACAGGCACTTCCTGTCGCACATTATTGCTGTCATAGTAATATACGCCGACGGTGTTTTTAGAACTGGTGTCCCAATAGTAAGGATAGACAATAAACGAGCCTGTTGACACATATGAGAAATTGTTGGTCACTTTATGAAGGTTCACATTAAACTCTGTCACCATGTTCTCAACCACTTCTGTGTATTCGTCAGTGCCCGAATAGCGATATTTGGGATACCAAGTCTCGTCATCTCCTGGAAGATACGTCTTTTCTGCTGTCAATTTGGACACGGTCACAATGCCAGTCTTGCCTTCATGGGTGGTACGTGTGTCTTGTGCATTGAACACCACCACGTCACCTGGAGAACAAGTTTGTGCTGTACGTCCATCGCTCACGATGAGTGCACGTGTGCCTTCCACCACGTCAACGCCGAGCATTTGTGTGCCGCTTATGCCCTCATAGTTACCCACGATGGCGAACTGGTCGCCACGCAGCGCATAAATCTTGATGTCAGAGGTTGTTTGTGTGCTAACTGTCACAGTGGCACGCTCTGCCAGGTTCCAGTCCTGATCAGGGTCGATGTCGCCAAAAGTCTCCTTGAATGCCTCGTTGAATTTAATGGCATTCTCGTTGTAGCCGTTGTCGTAGTCGCTACAGCCAGCCAGGGTCAGTGCACCTGCGCAGACCATAGCCCATACCGAAAGATACTTTTTCACCTTCATAGTTTTCTAACTTTTTCTGTTTATATTAATATTATTTACTTTATTTCACATAACATCTGTGCCGCCTCTTCGTGCGCACACGTTCATTAATATAACATAATGAACACCAAAGGTCGCGCTTTCCCTTCACTTAAATGGTGCAAAATGCTAAAAAAGTTAAAATAAAGTGGTGTTTTTGTCTGCTTTTTTCGCTTTTACCCTCATTTTAGCAACTGGAGATTGCAATTGGGGCGAACGGAAAAAAGCAAAAGCTTCGTATTCATTTCATCTTCTCCCCGCATTCCACAAAATTTCTAAAGTTTAGAAAATATTTTTGAAACTTTAGAAATATTTTTTGAAACTTTCAAAATAAAATTCTAAACTTTCAAAATTTTGTGAGAACGAGGGAATTCATAAAGAAAGTCGGGGTCTATGTGAGATAACAAATGTAACAAAGTTTTTCACTTTTGATAGAAGGAGGAAATTTGTGGGGGAAACGCTTGGTAGATTCCTTGGAATCTTCTAACTTTGCCACAAATTACTGTTTACTATTCCTGTCAATACCTGCAATGTTACTGTCAATCATTGTTCCCGTCTATAATGTGGAGAGATACCTTCCACGTTGCCTCGACTCGCTGATGCGCCAAGGTTTGCGCCCAGAAGAGTATGAGGTCATCTGTGTGAACGATGGGTCGCCCGATAATTCTTCTTTGATTCTGGCGGATTATGTGCAGGTGTTCCCCAAGGTTATTCGTGTGGTGAAGCAGAAGCATCAGGGACTGAGCAGCGCTCGTAATGCCGGCATGCAACTGGCTCAGGGTGAGTACATTGCCTTTGTGGATAGCGATGACTATGTGGTGGATAATGCCTACAGGTTCTTGCTTGACCACTGCTGTGAAGATAAGCCTGAGGTGGTGTGCTTTGGTCATCGAGGCATCTCTACGGATGGGGTGATGGAAGAGGATCCTGAAGCCAAGCCTGATGGGCAGATCATCTTCGAAGGCAACGGCTCTGCGGCCTGTGGCAAGGGCGTGAACATGAACGTGTGGTCTAAGCTCTATCGACGTGATTTCCTCGAACAGCACCATATCCAATTTGTGCCTGTGATGTCGGAAGATGTGGTCTTCAACATCGAGGTGTTTTGGCGCAATCCAGCCAAGGTGCGCATCACCAACTGTGATGTCTATCGTCATGAATTGGAGAACGTTAACGCCTTGATGCATACCCACAACCGTCCTCAGGTGCTGGGTCAGCTGAACGACCTGCTTTATGACTTGGGTGTGCTCAATCAGTATATGCAGGCAGAGCAACATGAGATCCGTCAGTTTGCCAAGCAACTCATCAATACCATCCTTCAGAGCTTCTACAGCAAGGCCTATCGCATCTTGCTTTCTCCTAAAGAGTGGAAACGCTTGATGCAGCGTAGGAAGAGCTTGATACTCAATGAGATCAACGAGGAGGATGAACCCACGTTTGTGAAGCGTCATTTGGCTCGGCTGCAGAACATGTCGGGGCGTTTTTACACCTCCTATCTGCTTGGACGGATGCTGTATTTGACAATTAATTAAAAATAACGATAATTCATGATGAAAACGACAACACTTGTCTTGTTGATGGCGCTGCTGCCGTGTGTGGTAATGGCGCAGAGTAACGGAGAAAAAGGAAAAGTGGCAGAGACTGCGAAACCCGTCGAGGCAAAGGTGGACACTACCCAGAATGACACGACGAAGACCTCGCTGTTGCAACGTCTGCAAGAAAAGAAGGAGCAACTTATCCAGAATATTCACGAGAAGATTGACTCGCTGAAACCTAAGGCGGAGGAGGCGATGATCAAGGCTGACAGTCTCTTGGACATCCGCAATGCCAAGATAACGACTGACACGTTGTGGGTGGCTCGTCCACAGGAAACTTGGACTTTCCGTGCCAAGGCCGATGTGTTTGGTGACTTGATGCATATTCGTTCTGTCGATATGCACGACAAAAGGGGGGATTACTACCTCAACGCCGATCCTAAAGTGACGCTTGGCATCATGGCCAACTATCGAGGTATCAGCGCTTCTTTGTCGCTGTCGCCCAGCAAGTTACTGAGTGACATCTCAGACATGGTGTCAGCCATCAACTACTATAGCAACACGTTTGGTTTCGACCTTACGTTTGAGAAGGTGGATGCCTTCCACGGACGTACGGGCTTGCAGTCGAGCAGCCACAAACTCACCAACACCAATATGCGTCAATTCGCTGTGACGGGCTATTATGTGTTCAATGGTAAGAAATTCTCGTTGCCTGCTGTGTTCAACAGCACTTGGATACAGAAGCGGAGTGCTGGAAGCTTCTTGGTGCAGGCTGGTTTCAACACGGGTCGCATCAAGATTGGAGACAACCTCGACTCTGAACATGACTTCGCCTCAAGGCTCAAGCGCATCGATATGAACTCGTTCTCCATCGGTGCAGGTTATGGTTACAACCTCGTGTATGGCAAGCATTGGCTCTTTCACGCTACTGCTCAACCCAGCATTATGGTGTGGAAGAACTACAAGTTGCACCTCGACGATGGAAGTGGCAATGAGGAAGTGAACAAAATGGATGCTGGCCATATCAACTTCTTCTTGGTGGGTCGCCTTGGTGCCATCTATTCATGGGAGAAGTATTTCATTGGACTCACCTCAGTAGTGCAGCACTCCAAGAGCGGCAAGGATAGTGACTTCGCCTTACGTGAAACGCAGTTCCAGGCTCGTGCTTTCTTTGGATGGCGCTTGCAGACCAAGCTGCATCGTCGTCCAGAGCCGAAACCAAGGAAACGTCGTAGAACCACGACTGTGCGAAGATAGTTTGCAATCATTGTAACATAGAAGAAACTTTTTGTAACCGCTGCATAAACCTATATGTCAGTTTCTTTATAACTTTGCACTCGAAATACATTATTTATTTTTATATTTTATTAATTAAACTACCTTTATCGCTTATGAGAAAGTTTACTAAACATCTCTTAGCCCTGCTGCTGATGGTAGCAGGTGTGGTGAACGCAAATGCACAAGAGCAGATTCACGCCACGTTCGAGAATCCATCGAACACGAACACGACGTGGGACGGTGCCACCAGAACGTTCACTTGGTCAACAACCTATTACAACCAGTTGCGCAACATCGGTCTGCCTTCTGGTGACATCACTGGCTACAAGAAGCTTGTGGTGGACTGCAAAATTACTGAGGGTACTCAGTTCCGCATCCTTTTCTATCAAGGTAATGCCAACAAGACCCTCTATGCTAAGGACGGTGTGAACGAGTTCATCATCGCAGAAGCCTTGAAGGAGGTTGCTCCAGATGACTGGAACTCTTTCATGAAGGACTGCACAGAGATTTGTCTCTCTGGTGACAACGGTGCTGCTCCTGGTGAAGCTATTATTAACGATGTGTACCTCGAGACTTACCCCGAAGGTGAGGAACTTGAAATTCCGGATGTAGTGGAAGAAGAAGATCCAGGTCGTCCAGAAGGTGACTTCGTTGATCTCACCACTTACCTCTTCAATGGTGAAAACTGCACTTACAACGTGGGTGAGAAGAAGGCTAAAGGTGATGTCATCTATGGTGGCATGAGTCAGGAACAGTACGCTGACCTGTCTGGCTATTCTAAGCTGACTGTTGTGGCTACTCCAGGTATGCCAATTGTACTGACTTTCAATCATCAGATTGATTTCGCTGACAAGCAGAACAAGGAAGACTATGAAGGATATGATGAAGCAGACTATGTATGGGTTGATGGTGTAGTAGGCGAAGATGGCATCTACGAATACGACCTGACTCAGCTCAACCCTGTGAATTTGAATTACGTTCGTATTCCTTGGAGCTTCGACAAGCAGGGTACTGTCTGGTATCTGTTGTTGACAGAAGGTGCTACTGAACCAGAAGCCTCCATCGAGATTGAGCGCGAGGTCGGTCAGGGCTATGGTGCACAGAGCGAGACTATCGACTTTACTGCAGCCAAGGAGTATCTCGGTGTGGAAGAGATCACTTACGACATGATCCGCATTGTGAACCCTGATGGTTCTATGATTAGCGACTATGCTCCATTTGACGGTTGGTTCAATGCAGAAGGTACTGCTGAGACTTGGGGACAGAACACCAAGATCTGTGTGAAGTTCTTCCAGATGATTGAGAACGGCGAATATCAGATTTGCGACATGAATGGTGCAGACGAAGTGGGCGCTACCTACACTGTAAAGTGGGCTTTGACAGCCAATGACAAGACCTATAGATACAACATCTCTGTGACCTTCGTTCCTCAGCAGGCTGTTGAGCGTGAAATTGCAGATAAGATGATTTCCGCATCTGTTGAATACGATAGCAGCGATGCAAGTTATCTGGAGAAGTCTGTCACTCTCTCTGACGAGGACTTGCAGGCTATCCTCAGCGAACTGGGTCTCACTTCTCTCGAAGAGGCTACTGTATTTGGTTACAATCCAACAACCAAGGAGTTGATCAGCGCTTACGCAGCTTACGATGGCTGGCGTGATGCAAACGGCGATTTCGCAAGCTGGACAGGCAATGCAACCGTTCCTGCTTGTGTGAAGTACACTGATGGTAAGTCTTACCTCTGCTACAACATCAATGGTTGTGAAGCTCAGACAGTCAAGGCTTATTGGGCTATTGCTAACGACACCAAGGCTGTGCTGGTAGAAATTTCCTTCACTTACACTTCTGCTTCTGAACCAGAGCCTGTTGATGAAGACCTCATCGAGATCGCTCAGAGCCAGGGTAAGGAATATGATGACTTCACTCGTACAGACCTGGTGGAAGGCGAGGAATACAACACTTATACTGCCCATGGTGACCTCAACATTGCCATCAAGATGATGGATGTTGATGTGGAGGGTTGCGATTATGTGGTGATTAAGTTCGCTGAACCAGTGGCAGCAGGTTGGAATCTCGCATTCTGGAGCAATCAGGATTTGGTTGCCGTGCCAGAAGGTGTTACTGAATACAAATACGTTTTCGCTGAAGATCCTAATTGTGGCGTATCTGAAGATGGCATCTTGCCACAAATCTGCATGATGACCTTCTTCGGAGCTCCTGAGACATTGGAAGCTAAGGTGGTTGGTATCTACAAGCACAAGGCAGAAGATGCTGATGCTATTGCCAACATCAAGACTCCTGCTCAGAAGGCTGGTAAGTACTTCCAGAATGGTCAGGTATTCATCCTGAAGAACGGTGTGAAGTACAACGTGGCTGGTCAGAAGATCAAGTAAAGCTTGAACAGAAATAACAGTTATTTCTACGATAAGAGGTGGGCATCCGATTGGGTGTCCACCTTTTTTGAAAGAAAATGAGTGAAGAAATTTGTTTTTTCTACTGCTTATCCGTATCGTTGACTCCGTCGAAGGTACTCACGTTCGGAAAAACTCAAATATATTTGCTTTTTCTCTCACTTATTCGTACCTTTGCACACGAAAATCATAATAAAACTCCTCGTTGATCAAAGGGGGACAATGCGATGGACTACACGAAATACTTCAAGAAAGGCGGGTGGGCTGCCGCTGGCCGCTACTACGCCACTCATCCTAACAAGCTGAAGGAACTTTTTGCTTCGGCCAAGAAATATGCCACGAAGGATGGTCTTATGGCTGTGAAGGATGAATTTCTCTTCATCTGCCAGTACATCCGTGACGTCTTCACGGGTGGCTATAAGGAATACAATGTGCTCAACCTTACCGTCATTGTTGGTGCCCTGGTTTATGTGCTCACCCCTATTGATGCGCTGCCTGATTGGATTCCGATGGCAGGTCTCATTGATGATGCAGCCATCCTGGTGTGGGCTACCCACGAGTTTGCTGATGAATTGGATCGCTATCGCTTCTTCCTTAGCCGTCAGCACAGAGAAGAAGACCAACGGAAAGCTGAGGCGGCAGCGCTGGAGATAGAGGACATCGAGTTCGAAGAGATTCCTCCATACCAGATAGATAAATAAGAGGTTAGCGGTAAATGACAACAATACATATTATATGAACAAACCCATCAAACTTGCCATCTTCGTCACAGGAGGAGGCACCAACTGCGAGAATATCATTCGCTACTTTCAAGATAAGCCAGAGGTGCAGATTCCTATTGTGGTCAGCAGTCGCCCCGACGCATACGCTTTGGTGCGTGCTCAGAGGCTTGGAGTGCCCACTACTGTCATTACTCGTCAGCAGCTGCTGGACGAACCACGTCTTGTCATCCAGACGGTTCGCAATTGTGACTATATCATCTTGGCTGGATTCCTTCCCAAGGTGCCTATTTATCTAATCGACCAGTTCCCTAACCGCATTATCAATATCCATCCTGCGCTCCTTCCTAAATTTGGTGGCAAGGGTATGTGGGGGCACCATGTGCATGAAGCTGTGAAGGCAGCAGGCGAGAAGCGTTCAGGCATCACTATCCACTTTGTCAATCCTGAGCTGGATGAAGGAGAGCATATCGCTCAATTCTCTGTGGAGCTGGATCCAACAGATACCCCTGAAGACATTGCCGACAAGGTGCACGAACTGGAGATAAAGCACTATCCATCTGTCATCGAACAGGTTATCAGGAAGAACATTCAGTAATAGAAACTACCTGCCCCAAAGTTCGCTTTCCTTTGACTAAAAGTCAGGCTGGCTCTCAATAATTATTCCCAGCATGGGAATAAAGTGTTCCCATCTTGGGAATAAAGTGTTCCCATCTTGGGAATAATTGATGCGCTTCGGCAGGGAAATCTGGTTGAAGGGAGAAAAAGAGAAGTGGGTTGGACATGCAAGTCCAACCCACTTCTTTTTTTCTATTTTGTTACCTCAAATTATTGGTAGAGGAAGCTTGAATCTATACCAGTGGTGTTCCAAGGAGTCTTGTTGGAATCGGTCACCAACTTCCAGCCACCATTTCCGTCTGCCTCGAAGTATTTCTTCTTCCCATCTACTGTGTTGTATGGGAAGCCATAAGTACCATCCATGTCACCTACCCAGTCTGCGAAATGAGTATATGCATCTTCAATCTGTTGGTTCTCCTTAGTCCATTTCGTGGTGTTGCCAGGGATGCAGATTTTTTGAGGTGTTATGCTTGTAGTGTTAGTTTCTGGCAGGACGAAGGAATTGCGTACAGAGGCTGTTCCTGTTGGTTCCACATAAATTGGAATAATATCTGGATTTGTGATATCTACAGGAACCTGCAGGATTCCGTTATGTACTCCTGTTTGACCACCAACGTTGATAGGCAGATATCTGTTGGTTGTGGAATTGTAGGTGTCAACTCGACCTAGCAGACGGTGAGCTTCATGATTATTATCATGTTGACCAATGAAGATGGGGAAGACACCACCGGCAGCTTTTACGTGGATGTTTGCAACGTAACCTTCTGCACTGTTACCTGTGAAATACACATCAAATACAACATCGTTGAAGTCGTAGTCATAAGTAGAACCGAGGTCTTCACACATGATACGATACCATTGGTGATCATTCTGTTCCTCACTTGGAGCACCTTGTGCAAGCTTTATAATCCAGTTACTATAGTAGCCATCGCAATAAACCTTACCGCCACCCTTGCCTGTTTTGTCCATCTCGTAGTCAAAAGCGAGGTAGTAGCCATAATAGGTTGTACCGTTGATGGTGTATGGCACTTTACAGATCACCCATTCGTTGTGTATGGCATCATCGTGAGAGCCGTGGTATGCGAAATCAATAGCTGTGGTACCATCGTTAGAAGTCCAGTACTTAATCTTTCGGTTTGAGAGATCCTGCTGGCCAGAATTAGGATTTTCCTCTGCAATGTGGTTGCCGATGTAATTACCATTTTCATCAATTTCTTCAGAGTAGTTGTTGTAGTTGTTAATGTGCTCCCAGTCCGAATATCCTGCACCTTTGACACAGAGGTAGTCCATGCCGTAGTTGCATATCCACTTCTCGCCATTCTCATCTGCCTCGTCATAGAGGGCATCCCACTCTCCTTCATCAGGGTTGCTTGCTATGCGGTCAACATCTTGTGAAATCTCTTGGAAAAAGATACGTGAATAATTGAATTCTGCTGGCTCGGGGTTCTTGTGTGTGCGGAACCATTGCGACACTTGCAGAATTTCCTCCTTGGTCACGTCGCCAATGGGGTGAACAGCGCGTAGCCCTGCTGCTTCAATCGCATCGATGCTTTCGAAAATGCCCTCTTCTGTATAGTAACCTCCCAGGTATGATGGGAAACCGGGAATCTCTGTTCCTTCAGGAAGTTCGGTTGTATTTACAACCCATTCTATTACTCTTCCGTCGGAACCGTCAGAGTTCTTGATAATGTTCCCGTTTTCATCGTAAGCGGGGTTATCAGTGCGGAGCACCCAATTGTTGCGGTTTACGTTGATAGAACGTGTTTCGAGGCTCGCTTCGTCCTCGCTACCTAATTCTCCAAATCCCCATGTGTGTTCTGAATCAATGGCGCCATAACGTCTTATGAAGTTCTCTTCATACTCTTTGATGGTAGCCAATTCTTCGTCAGTGTAGTCCAGTACATTGTCAGCCAGACCTGGGTCATACTCGCTGCACGCGGCAAACACTGTCAGTGATGCTGCTGCTAAAAATAGATGCTTGATGTTCATAACATTCATCATTTTTGATTGTTATAATTGAGTTATTACTATTCTGTTTTGTCGGATTGTTGCCATCTAACAAATGTAATTCTGTTGAATACAATTCTAAAAAGTACGTGCAAAGTTACAAAGTTTTTGTGAATAAAATGTTAAGGAACGTATCTTTTTCTTCAATTTGAGTTACTTTTTTGCTAAAAAGGCTTGTTTTTTCAAGAAAACAATGTATCTTTGCACATGATTATATATCATTCTCGCTTAAAGTATTGACTCTTTGCGTACAGACAAAAACCTAAAAACATGAAGAAACTATTGACATTGGCCATGCTGCTGATGGCTATGCTGTCGGCGCAGGCACAGGTAGAAGAGGTGGGCGGATTTGATTTTACCAAAAAGAAGGCTGAGGCACAGGCTGAGGCTGAACGTGCCAAGAAGGAAGCAGAGGCAGAAGCCGCTGCCGCTGCTGCTAAAGAGGCAGCAGAGAAGGCTGAGGCTGCTCGAAAGGAAGCTGCTGCCAAAAGTGTACTGACTCCTGAAGAGGAGCGTCGTCTTGCCGCTCAGCAGAAAAAACAGAGAGAAAAGGACGAGGCTCGGCGCGCGCGTATGCTACAGGAGGCTCAGAAGGATTCCGTGAAATGGGTGAAAAGCCGAGAAAAACTGCGCACTTGGAATCAAAAATGGGCGATAGGGGGGCAGTTGGCTGCAAACTGGTTTGTGGCGGATAATGTGACAGATCATCCTCCATTCCGTTATTTTGGTGATGCAATTAATTTTGGTGTCGAGGGTTATGGCATACGTTTCTTTAGTCGTGTGTTTGGTGTACGAGCCGGTGTTGGCTATCATACATTTGCCAACCGTGTGGATTGCGAGACGGTGGACGAAGCATGGCATAACAATTGGAATGCAAAAAAGCCTGGAGCGGAACCTTGGGTGATATATGATGGTAATGGCTATTACTCCTCAGGTGTGTTGGACGTGTTTTGTGATGCGCTTTTCGATGTGAGCGGCGTTAAGAGTGCGTCACGTTTTCACCCTCTCCATGTCTATGTCACTTTAGGTGTAGGTTTTCTTATGTCAGGAGAGAAGAAACTGAGGGGTACTATGCATGAGGAGATGTTCAAACGCATACCCGATGAGAAAGATGGTCGCATCCGTCTATGGATTCCCGATAAGCCGGGCAATGTGTGTGAGTCGTTTGAATCTCGTATCGATACTGATACCAGTTCTGCTTTTGCTGCTCGTTTTGGACTTCTTTTTGACTACCGTTTCAGTCGCCAGCTTTCTGCCAATTTCGAATTGAACGTCAACATGACTTCGAATGACCGCATTGATGGTATTGTATATCAAGAACCTTTCGACATTCCTATTAAAATCGGTGCGGGTCTTTTATACCATTTCTGAATAATAAAGACATTCACAAATAAAAGGGCATGCTCCGTTGAGTGCATGCCCTTTTATATTTCCAGTTCCACATACCTACTGTATCATTCCGCTAAAATCGCTTTCCAAGTCTTCGAAGTTACCTTCCATGTAAACAGCGGTGGCATGTGGTTTTTGATAGACGATGATTGCCACCTTTGAGGGATCTTTCTTCGACTGCAGAACTGTCACGTTCTGTCCGTTCAGCTTTGTCTCCTGCATGACTTTGAAGCCTTTGCCCTTGAGTTGGCTGGGCAGTTTGGTGCCCAGATTCTTGCCAGCCCTATCGCCTGTAGAAATAAGGATGGTCATCGCTTCGATTCTGTCAATCATGTTCTTCAGTCCAGGTACATTGATCTGATCGAATGGCAGATTCTGCAGACTGGCTTTACCCACCGTTTTGGTGGTGATATCATCCATGTCTGTGTATTTCCTAAACAATTCGTCTTGTGCCTGCATGGTCATGGATGCAAAGAGCACAGCAATCATAAGAATCACTTTCATCATTTTTCTCCTGTTTTTATAGTTGATTTACCTTGTTGCATCGCGAGTAAGGCTGGAAGCTGCAATGCGACCTGATACCATGATTTCGGTGAGGGAGTTGCCGCCCAGACGGTTTCCACCATGAATGCCACCTGTTACTTCACCTGCAGCATAGAGGCCTGGAATAGGCTTGCCATTGAGGTCGATGACATGACGCCACTCGTCAACAACCAATCCGCCCATCGTATGGTGAGTGGCTGGTGCCAATATACGTACGGTGAGGATAGCGTCATCGAGTGAGTAGGTAGATGGGTCGTAGCTGCCATCCTCATTGCGCTTCGCCTTTCCGATGATGGAAGTGGCATATTTCTTGCCTACGTCAATGGGTTCTTTGCCTTCCATCACAGCCTGGTCGTATTCGCGAATCACCTTCATGATGGTCTCTGTGTTGACATCGACTTTCATGGATTGGAGCAACGAACGAAGTTGGTCGGGTTTGCAGGCGAACTGTTTGCCTGGGATATCTACACCACGCACTTCGTTGGGCTCGGTCGTCTCTTCGCCACCGATATAGATATATACGCCTGATTTGCCGAAGAGGGTGATGCCATTCTCAAAAGCCTTGATGGTGAGGACATCACGTTCGCGTGTCTCATCAACGAAACGCTTACCATTGAGGGCGCTGATGAAGATACCATCAGATACGCTGCCAAAGGCGATGTTGCCATAGTCGGCAAAAGACATTGGCATCAACTGCGTCCATTCCATTCCTGTGACGGCTGCACCCACATCTTCACCCATTGCGATACCATCACCCTGTTGTGAGGCGCGGTTGGTGGTTCCCATGTGCTCAGAAAGATACTGTTTGTTCCAGTATCGGTTCGTTGTCATCACCTTACGAATGTTAGCTGCATAGCCACCTGTGCAGATGATGACACCCTTGCGAGCGTATGCGGTCACTTCTGTGCCATCGTCCATCTGTGCCTTCACACCTTTCACACGTCCTTTTTCCTCAATCAGTTCCTTGGCTGTGGTCTCCTTCATGACGCGGTTCTCCTTGTTTGCACGGATAAAGGTGGTGTATGGCGCCATAATGCTGGCACCCCAGTTGCCGGCATAGTGTTCTGTCACCCCATCGCCGTCAGTATCTATATCAGCACCGGTCATCTTGTTGCCCCGGAACCACAACTCGCCCGCAATCATGATTTGTTGTTCCAAGAACTTAACGCCCATGTCGGCAAGCCAAGGACGCAAGCTCTGTCCTTGCTCTATGACCTGACGCACCAACTTCACATCGCCATACACCCAATCCTTCTTGTTCTCTGCCTGACGCAGTCCGCCATAGTAGGTCTGGAAGATATGCAAGTTGTTAGTGGAGAAGAGAGTGAGGTCTGATTCGGGTACTCCACGACTCAATTTCGGGCGAGCCCATGCCAAATACGCTGAAATCTCTTTCTTCAATTCTTGTAATGTGGGCAGATATTCCTGGTGGACACCATGGCGAGAGATATCGCTGATATTACCTGGCACAAAGGGATAAGCACGATAGTAACCTTCGTCAAAAGGCTTCTCGTCCCATTTCAGGATAGTCTCCAAGGTTTCTATACAGCCCTTCTCGGACTTCGCCTTTGGATAGGTCTGACCATCATACCCCACACCTGTGGTGGCATCGGGATGTGCTGGATCCCACACGAGATAAGGTACGACACTTTGGTAGATACCGCCTGACAGGAGTGTGTTACCGCCCATTTCGGCATTCTTCTCAATGACCAGTACCGTATTGCCTTCACGAGAAGCCTCTGCTGCTGCTGACAAACCTGCACCTCCTGCACCAATGATGACAACGTCCCACGTACCTTCAATAGGATCTTTGTCTTCCTTTTCCACGCGGTTTTGTCTAAACTGCTCAATGTCTGACACTTGCGCATAGCTTGCGGCATTCATCACAGCCTGTATCATGGCATAGCTCGACACTGTGGCGCCTGACACTACATCGACACCCACACCGTTGGCCTTAATCATTTCTTTTGTCAATCTGTCAAACACGATGTCACCCACATGTGGTGTCTCATGTTGTTCCACCACTTCGATGCCTGTGAGACACGAGTCGCTGAATGTCACTTTCAAGCGTATGTCACCATTATGTCCATCGGAACTGGCCTCATACGTGCCAGCCACAAAAGTTATTGGCTTATCAAAACTGCAACCGCACAGCATGACTGCGGTCAACATCACCATCCAAAGTTTTTTCATCATATTTTTCTATCGAGATTAGGATTGTATAACATATCTGGATGCAAAGATAAGACATATTTTTCAAACTATAGCGTAAAATACAAAAAATCTTTTCTTCCTTCCACTATTTATGCTACACATTATTAGTTATTGGCTGAAAAAAATAGGTTCTTGCACAATAAAACGGGCGAAAAGTAGTTATTGATAAGTGATGAACAGACGTATTCAAGTTCTTTTCGTTCTCATGTCGGTGTGGGTGCTGACGGCGAGAGCGCAGTGGGATGTGCAGTTTTCGGACTTCACAACCCTTCGGTCGTTTTATAACCCTGCCGTGTCGGGTACGGATGGAAAGTTGAATGTGGCAGCCACGTATTCGGTGCAGATGGGAGGATATGACGATGCTCCGCAAACGATGTATGTGGGTGCGGATATGCCCGTTTGGTTTCTGAGTGCAAGACATGGAATGGGCATGAGTTTCTTTTCGGACAATGCCGCCATTTTCAATACCACGAAGATAGGACTTCAGTATGCATACAATTTGAAGATAGGTAAGAAGGGTCGTTTGGCTGTGGGTGTGGCTGGTGGCATGTTGAGGGTGAAGGCTGAGAAGGGAAAGATTGAATTGGAGGATAATAGTGACCCTGCGTTCCCTTCATCCTCACAGAATGGCAACAAGATAGATATGGGTACAGGCCTTTACTATTACCATCCCAAGATGTGGGTGGGCGCATCGGCTCAGCACCTGTTGGCACCTTCCATTTTCTTGGGTGAGACGAACGAGTTGAGGTTGAAGCGCATTTTTTATTTGATGGGTGGATACAATATAAAGTTCAAAAATTCGTTAATATCATTACAGCCCGCCTTTCTGGTGCAGTCAGATTTCGATATGTGGCGTGAGGATGTGCAGTGCAAGGTGATGTATGAAAAGGATGAGAAGAAGTTCTACGGTGGAGTGGGGTATAGCCCCAACACATCGGCAACACTGTTGATAGGAGGAGTCTTTCATGGCATCAGTCTTGGCTACAGTTATCAACTCTACACGGGTGGTCTGGGGGCTATCCGAGGAAGCCATGAGGCAGTTTTGAGTTATCAGACCGACCTCGACATGTTCAAGAAAGGAAGAAACAAGCACCAGAGCGTGAGATGGCTGTGAGAGTTGACAGATGACAATTAAGAATATAGTAAAAACTAAATATTGAAGATGAAAAGATTATTGTTTGCGATCTGCATGGTGGTTCTCGCCGTAGTGGTGGTCTCCTGCTTCTCTTCTAAGGGAGGCTCGAGTGCATCAGGTGGCGAAGTCACAGGCGTGAGCGGCACGTCGATGGGTGAACCAGCACCCTACGGCATGGTATTGGTGAAACGTGGTAGCCTTAAGATGGGTTCGGAGAAGACCGACAGCCTCTGGGGCAAGGATGTGCCAACAAGAGACATCAGTGTGGATGCGTTCTGGATGGATGAAAAGGAAGTGACGAACTCGATGTACAGGCAGTTTGTCTATTGGGTGCGCGACTCCATCATCCGTGAGCGTCTGGCTGATCCTGCCTATGGTGGCGATGAGAGTTACAAGATTGAAGAGGACAAGTACGGTGAGCCCGTCACTCCACATCTGAATTGGAACAAGGCTTTGCCACGCAATCCGGATGAAGACCAGGAACGTGCGATGGAAAGTGTCTATACGACACATCCTGTCACAGGCGAGAAGATGCTCGATGTGAAGCAGTTGAACTACCGCTATGAGGTGTTCGACTATGTGATGGCTGCCAAGCGCAAGTATCGTCTTGATCCTAGTGAGCGTAACCTCAACACAGACTTCGAAACTGATCCAAATGAAGTGGTGATGATTTCGAAGGATACGGCATACGTGGATGATGATGGCATTATTCATCGCGAGACAATCACCCGTCCGCTCAGCAGCATGTGGGATTTCGTGAATACATATATCGTGAATGTGTATCCTGACACCACCTGCTGGATTAACGACTTCCAGAATGCGGAGAACGAGGTCTATATGCGTCTCTATTTCACCCACTCCAATTATAATGAATATCCAGTGGTGGGTGTGAACTGGGAACAGGCCAACGCCTTTTGCAACTGGCGTACCGACTTCCTTATCAAGGGCTTAGGACCACAGGCGAAGTTCATCCAGCGTTACCGTCTGCCGACCGAAGCCGAGTGGGAGTTTGCAGCCCGTGGCAAGGATGGCAACGAACTGCCTTGGGAACAGGATGGTGTGGCAAGCGATAAGGGTTGCTACTATGCCAACTTCAAGCCCGACCGAGGCAATTACACGAAGGATGGTAACCTTATCACGTCGAAGACTGGTATCTACAGCGCCAATTCCAATGGTCTCTACGATATGGCGGGCAATGTGGCAGAGTGGACGAGTACCGTCTATACTGAGGCAGGTGTACTCTCGATGAGCGACATGAATCCAACCCTCACCTACAACGCCGCCAAGGAAGACCCCTACGCGCTGAAGAAGAAGAGTGTGCGTGGCGGTTCGTGGAAAGATCCTGAGAGTTTCATCAAGAGCGCATGGCGTTCGTATGAGTATCAGAATGTGGGACGCTCCTTCGTCGGTTTCCGATGCGTCAGGTCACAAGTAGGAACAGCTTCGAAAGCAAAGAAATAAGAGAAAGACCCTCTCCCCAACCCTCCCCCATAATGGGGAGGGAGACCATGCGGGGTGTTTGGGACATAATAATACAAAGAATAAGTAACTCTAAAAAATATCCCTCAATAGGAAACTGGCCGGATGGCTCTCCCCATTACGGGGGAGATGTCCAAAGGACAGAGAGGGTCTTAAATTATGGCAACACAATATACAGGCATACAGAAGTGGCTCCGCACCAAGCGCGGTCAGACTTTCTTGAACTATGCATACAGCTGGGGCGCATCCATCGTGATTGCAGGTGCCCTCTTCAAACTCACCCACATCGATGGTGCTGATATCATGCTCTTCTTGGGTATGGGCACCGAGGTCATCGTGTTCTTCTTGGCAGGTTTCGAACCGCAGGAGAGTATGGATGCGCAGGAACTGGCCGAAGAGGTGGCAGAGAATGCAGCCATCGCTGCACAGGTCAACTCTTCTCTCTCCGAAGAGACGGTGGCTGCTTTGGCTAATGCGGCTACAGGTATGGCGAATGCTCCTATCGGTGGTGGTACTGTGGTTGTTGGCGGTGGAGGTGTGCCAGCTGGTGGCACGATTGTCATCAATGGCGGTGGTGGTTCCGTGGGTAGCGGCTCTGCCGAGGTGACAAGCGAACCAGTCGATGCAGCCCAGTTGGCAGAGAATATCTCGTCTGCTCCTGTATTCCGTTCAGCTCAGTTCCAGAGCATGGCGCCAGAGATGCAGGAGGCAACCAAGGCTTATGTGGAACAGCTCACCGAACTCACCGACACACTCAAGAGGGTGGCAGAGCAGAGTGCTCGTCTCACTCGCGACTCCGAGGAGATGGAGAACATGAACCGCACACTCACAGGTATCAACCGCTTCTACGAGATGCAGTTGAAGAGTGTCGGCACACAATCGGCTACCATCGACGAGGTGAACGACCAGACCAAGAAACTCGCTGGTCAGTTGCAAGAACTCAACGAAGTGTATGCCAAGATGGTTGAGGCTCTGAAAATGAAAATTGGCTAATGTACCATGTACCATTTACAATGTACAATTTAGGCTAACGTGATGCACACATTCCGAATGGCAAATTGTAAATTGTGAATTGTAAATAGTAATGAAGTTATGATACGAAAGAAATTAAGTCCGCGACAGAAGATGATCAATCTGATGTACGTTGTGCTCATGGCAATGCTGGCGCTCAACGTCTCATCCGATGTGCTCGAAGGCTTCTCGCTTGTGGACGAAGGTCTGAATCGCACGAAGGTCAACTCTACCACCCAGAACGAGACGATCTATAAGCAGCTGGAGGAAGCGATGAAGCAGAATCCGGAGAAGACGCGTCAGTGGTACGAGAAGGCTCAGCAGGTGCGCAAGATGTCCGACTCGCTCTACACGTTTGCAGAGAATCTGAAGCTGGAGATTGTGCGCGATGCTGATGGAAGCGATGCTGACTTCAACGATATAAAGGGTCGTGACAATCTGGAGGCTGCCACTCATGTGATGCTTGCACCAGGTGTCGGCAAGGGCGGTCAACTGAAAAAGGCGATTGAGACCTACCGCGATGGCATCACCGCCATGATCAACGACGAGGGACAGAAGAAGATTATCCGTTCCAACCTCACGACCAGCGTGCCTAAGAAGGCGAAGTTGCAGGGAAAGAACTGGCAGGAGTATATGTTTGAGAACACCCCTGTGGCAGCGGCTGTCACCCTGCTCACCAAGCTCCAGACTGATGTGCGTCATGCTGAAGGCGAGATGCTCCACCAGCTGGTGGCCAACATCGACGTGAAGGATGTGCGTGTGAATGAGATTCAGGCGTTGGTCATCCCTAGTGCACAGACTGTGGTGCGAGGCGGCAAGTTCACAGCTCAGATCATTATGGCAGCCGTCGATACCACCCAGCGTCCAGAGATTTATGTGGGCAACACGCTCTTGAAGTCGGAGAATGGACGTTACGAGACCATCTGCGGATCTACAGGCGACTTCACCTTGAAAGGGTACCTCGTCATGAAAAATGGTAATGGCGAGACCATCCGTCGTGAGTTCTCACAGCCTTACACGGTGGTGGAACCCTCAGCAACGGTGAGTGCCACGATGATGAATGTGCTCTATGCAGGTTATCAGAACCCCATCAGTGTCAGTGTGCCAGGCATTCCGACCAACAAGATCAGTCTCTCGATGACCAACGGAACGCTCACCCATAAGGAGGGTGGCAACTATATCGCTGTGCCGTCGCAGATAGGCGAAAACGCCGTCACCTTCACCGTCACAGCTCAGAACGAAGGTCGCCAGCAGGAGATGGGTAAGTTCACGTTCAATGTGCGTAAACTCCCTGATCCAACAGGTTATCTCGAATACACAGATGCCAAAGGCAATACCACCCGATTCAAGGGTGGACGCATCTCCAAGCAGGCCATTGTGGCAGCAGGAGGCATCGGAGCCGCCATCGATGACGGATTGCTCAACATCTCCTTCCGTGTGTTGGGTTTCCAGACGCGCTTCGTGGATAACATGGGTAATGTGGTGCCAGAGGTCAGCAACTCTGCTTCCTTCACTCCCAACCAGTTGGCTCGTATCCGCTCCCTCACAAGAGGAAAGCTCTTCAATATCAGTGAAATCCGTGTCGTTGGTCCTGATGGCATCGAACGAACATTGAAAACTCCAGTGGAGGTACTCATCAATTAAAAAGGAAGACCCTCTCCCCAGCCCTCCCCCGTAATGGGGAGGGAGACCATGCGGGGTGTTTGGGACAAAAATAACGCAAAGAATAAGTAACTCTAAAATTTATCCCTCAACAGGAAACTGACCGGATGGCTCTCCCCATGATGGGGGAGATGTCCGACAGGACAGAGAGGGTCTTAAATTATGAAAAGAATCAATTTTATAGCCATGCTCGTCGTTGTCAGCTGTCAACTGTCAACTGTCAACTGTCTGGCCCAGCCGCAGAAGAGCCGTGTGCAGAATGCGCGCACCACTACAGCCAAGAATACCGCGACGGCTGTAGGGCAAGACCGTGCCAGCCTCATGTTCCCCACCGCTGTCGATGTGCCCGAAGACCCCAGTTGGCGTCGAGACATTTACCGTTCCATCGACCTGACCAAGGACGAGAACGCAGCGCTCTACTATCCTGTAGAGCCACAGGGAGGCAACATGAACCTCTTCTGCCTGCTTTTCAAGTTGCTCAACACGGGTAAGATTCCAGCCTACGATTATCAGTTGGACGGTGTGGAGAACTTCCAGCCGAGCAACCGCATGCACTTCAAGGACATGCTGGAGCGTCAGGGCATCTTCTACGAGGTGGAAGGCAACAGCATCAAGGTGGAGCAGGCCGATATTCCTTCTGCTGAGGTACTCAGTTATTATGTGAAGGAAAGCAGCTACTACGACCAGAACACAGCCACCTATCATAGCCGCATCGTGGCACTCTGTCCTGTGCTGCATCGTGCTGCCGACGAGTTTGCCATTCGTGATTATGTGGGTGATGACGAAGATATGGGCACGCAGAACGCAAATGTGCAGAAGTTCCCACTCTTCTGGGTGAAGTACGACGATGTCAAGACCTACCTCAGTGGTCAGGACGTGATGACGAGCAATCTCAACAATGCAGCTCGCATGTCGATAGACGATTTCTTCTCTACCAACCACTATAAAGGTGACATCTACATGACCACCAACATGCAGAACAAGTCGCTGCAGCAGTATTGCGCCACCGATTCCCTTCTGAAGAAGGAGCAGAACCGCATCGAGAGGCAAATTTCCGACTTCGAGGAGCACATTTGGACAACGCCTATCGACTCTGTGGAGCAGGCTCGTCGTGACTCCATTGCCGCTGCTTCGGTCAAGGGCAAGAAAGCCAAGGCTGCTGACAAGGCATCTTCTTCCGCCGCACGTAGTGGCCGTCGTGCATCAGCTTCTTCGGGTCAGAAGGAGAAGTCAAGTGGACGTAGTTCTTCGGGCAATAGTGGTGCTCCACGTGTATCGGTGAGAAGACAGAGACATTGATGAATACAGACGTACTGGTAGTTGGGGCTGGTCCAGCAGGGGCGATGTGTGCCTACCTGCTCAAGAAGGCAGGGGTGGATTGCCTGCTGATTGACCTTGCCGTCTTTCCACGCGACAAGATTTGTGGAGGTGGACTGACCAGCAAGACGTGGCATCTGCTGCTGCAGCTCATGCCCGACTTCAACTATGCCTTCAATCCCGTCAGCGATGTTCATCTCGACATCGACGGAAAGGTGCAGTGCGACTTCACCATCGATGACCCCATCCGTATCGTTCAGCGTCGTGTGTTCGACCATGCCCTCCTCCAACAGTATATCGCCATCGGTGGCGCGTTCCGTCATGAGGCGCTCAACACCCTCGAGGAACAGGCGGATGGCAGCGTCGTCGCCATCCTGAAGTCGGGCGAACGCATCACTTGCCGCTATGTGGTTGGAGCCGATGGCAGCAACAGCCGTGTGCGCCGTTATCTGAAGCCCGACACCGACCGAGGCATCCTCGCCATGGAGCAGTATGTGGAGAAGCGTCCAGAGAATCGCATCGATGTGCAGCTCTCCGAGTCCTACACCCGTGGCGGCTATTTCTACCGATTCCCTGCCAACGAGTTCGATGCCGTGGGTTTTGGCGACACCGCCACCACCTTGGAACGTTTCCGTCGCATCATGCGCGAGCAGGGCGTGCCAGCAGGCAAGGAACGTGGCGCCTACATCTATCTCTCCAACGATTATCCCCTCCATTCACACATCATCCTGATTGGCGACGCAGGTGGTTTTGCCAACCGCATCACCTGCGAGGGCATCTACAACGCCTTCTGCACCGCCCGCAATGCTGCCCGAGCCATTATCGAGCAGCGTCCGTTCAGCGAGACGAATGCCGCCATCTTCCGTAAGATGCGTCGCGAGGAGCGTGCCAGTAACTATTTCTACAGCCATACAGGTTTCATCGTGCTCCGATGGATTTGTAGCCATCCGAGCCTGATCAAAAAGATTTTCGACCGCAAAATGAAGCGGGGTCCCCAATGAATACCATCATCATCGTTCTTCCGATTCTTACACTCCTCATGTTCGACCTCGGCCTTGCGCTGAAGCCACAAGACTTTGCGCTCATTGCCGCACGTCCCAAACCCGTTCTTGTGGGTCTCGTCGGACAAATCCTCCTGTTACCGCTCATCGCCTGGGGGGTAGGGCATTTGTTCCATCTCTCACCCCTGTTCATGATTGGCATCATGCTCGTGGCATGCAGTCCTGGTGGCAGTTCCAGCAATGTCTTCTCCATGTTGGCGAAAGGCGATGTGGCGCTCTCCGTCACGCTCACCGCTTGCAGTAGTATCATCACGTTGTTCACCTTGCCGCTCATCATGACGTGGGTCACGCAGCAGGTAGGGGAGAGTGCCCAGATTCAGTTGCCCGTCGGCAATCTCTTGGTGCAGAACCTCGTGCTGATGGCAGTGCCCATCGGTCTCGGTCTGCTCCTCTCTGTTTTCCGTCCCACATGGGCACAGAAGATGCATCGGGTGCTCCGACGCATTGCCATGCCTGCGCTGGTACTTCTCGTGTCGGTCTTCTTCTTCCAGCACCGCACCACACTGATGGCTGAGTTTGGTTCGTTGGGACTCACCATGACCGTGCTCATTCTCGCCTCCACCTCCGCAGGAGCCTTGCTCTCTTGGCTCACCCGTCTGCTGAGGCAGGAACGCCGAACGCTCGTCATCGAGATTGGCATGCAGAACGCGGCTCAGGCCATCACCATTGCCTGCAGTCCCCTCATCTTCGACAACGAAGTCATCGCCATTCCAGCCATCGTCTATGCCCTGCTGATGAACATCATCTTGCTCATCTATATCTATTTGTGCAAGCTGAAATGACTCAACCGAGTGAGCTCCCACCCCTCGGCAACATTCAGCTCTTTCGGCGCAAACGCCTGAAAAAAGAGAAAAGAGAAAAAAGAGAAATCACCCCCTCCCATGATTATCAGACCAAAATGACAGTGGTCTGCGCCCAAACACCTGGTGCGTTGCACGACCAGAGGCAGGTCTTTCTGCGAGCTTATCGTTACCGCCACGAAGCCAAAATCTACTTTTCATTTGAAAAATTTTAATAAGATTTTACTCTAAGCTAAATTTCGCAATAAAAATGGGAGCATAATGGGAGGAACCCATGACCGGTACTAGGGAGAGACCCTACAACCAATTTTGCTGCAAAGATATATGTGACGTTTACAATAAGGGGAGTTGGGTCGAAAGAAAATAAAAGATCTATGACCAAATCTCTTTTTCTCTTTTCTCTTTTTCCAGGCGTTGGCGCAAATTCCTTTTATAATAATGTATATAAAAATTAATAATGTATTTTAAAAATATATATTACCTTCCCCCTATATATATAATATCCCCCGTTGGTAAACGCCCGAAAAAAGAGAAAAGAGAAAAAAGAGATTTTTGAGAGTGTATTTTAGTTAAATAGAGTTAAATTCGGCTAACATCGTTTAACTTTTTTTCGTTTTATTAAATATAGTCCATTTTTATTAAATTCAACTTCCGCAAGTGTATAACTTGTTCATTTCACCACGAATTAAACGAACTATGCAGATAGAAAGTATTATACGAAGCACCTTCTGTGCGACGAATTTGACTCCGTCGCTAAAGGTTCACGAACCATCCGGATGACATTAATGAAATTAGTCGCCGCTTGCGGCTTTGAGAAATAGCTTCTCAGTCTGTATGTTTTCGAGAGAATTCGTGTAATTCGTGTTTGAAATAAACATGCGTAACTTGAATTAAAAAAAATTTTTTTCATAGTTGTTATTCGATGGTGAACTGAATTTGGACGCTTTCGAGATTCACATCTTCGACGGCAAGCATCTCGATGGCGGTCGCCGGGGTACCTTGCCACGTGAAGGTGTGCTGCGCTGCATCCCATGTCCAGCCTGCCGCTACGGGCGTGGCATCCTCCTCGTCATCCTCATCATCGTAGGATGCCGCCTGAATCGTTATATGGGAGATACTACCGACTATAGAGGTAAAGGTCAGCTTCTCACCCTTTACAAGAGATATACACCCTATGTCGAATCCGCTGTTCTCATCTGTAATAGCAAAGTTGACCGTGATACCCCCTTGGGTGTTGTGGGCTGCAACTATCCTGTCTTTGTGATAGTATGGAATCCCCACCCATATATATTCACAGATATCCTCGCTCCAAATAATCTCATTGCCATCCAGCTCAACCTCCGGGATGGCATATACCTGACTCTTATAGCCAGGATAGCTGGCCTTATAGGCGTCTAATGACGCTGCGGGTACATAGATATTGGTCAAGATACTCTGAAGAAATGGATGCTCGCCAAAGGTACAATCCGTAGCATAGATGGTCACTTTATCCAGATCCGAATCTTCTCCGGCAAATGCCTCGTTGCCGATGCTGACCACAGAGGCAGGAAGATCTACCACGCTGATAGGACAATTATAGAAAGCGCGGTCGCCGATGCTCGTCACGGCGTCGCTGAAAACGACAGACACGATATCCGTACGTCCTTCGTAGGCACTCTTGCCTGGATTGGTGTTGACGTACAACGTCTTGGTGGCCTCGTCCCATACGTCAGTCTCGACCTTGGTTAGCGTGCTTGTTTCGGTGTAGAGTTTTCCGTTGCGCACGACTACCTCCTTGATGATCAGTGTGCCGTCAGCGTATGACTCAATCATGCAGTTCTGGCGTTCCTCGTCATGTCCCGAGAGTTTCCAGCGTGTAATCATGAGGTTGCCATCAACGAAATACTCGTCGTATTCCGACTCCTCCTGCACCCACCGGCCGTCAATGAGATTGTATGCGATGTTCTTGCCGTCGGCGAGGTATGCCTCACAGAAAGGCTGTGGGACGAATCCCGGTTCGTCGCTGGTGATGGTTCCCTCCCAGCGGCCGATGATGATCTGAGAGTAGTCGTCGTGGACCTTGACGCAGTGCAACTGGTAAGGACGCAGGGCATCAATCACCTCACCATTCTTCATGACGGTGTACTTGCAGGTGTAGCGCAGGTCATCGCCGCTGACGGTGATGTCGGTCATCTCTTCCACTGTAGTGACGTCACCCACCTGCATGGTCAGCGTGACTTTATCGCCGTCAACCGATACATCGGTAGGTTGCTTGCAGGCCCACAAGCCGTATTTCTGCTGTGACATGCTGGTGAAGGCCTTCAACATGGAGCCTTCCATGACGAAGGTGGTAATCGACGATTCCTCAGTCTCGACCACCTCCCCGTCGGCTTCAACGTAAAGCCACTTGCCCACAAGTTGCTGCACGTTGAGCTCAGGCTGTGCGGGATTGTCGTCGTTCGACGAACACGATGTCAGTACGCTTGCACCGCATACGAGGATGGCGGCGAGCATCCATAGTTTCTTTGTCTTTATCATGGTTTTGCTGTTTAAGTTGTTGTTCAATCGCTTTGCTCGACTCGTTCGGCGAGCGGTCAGTCAGCTGCTAATTTGTCTGTTTTTCGCCTGGAGCCCATTTCTGATTCAGGATGTTGCCGGTGGCATCTGCTGCTATGACAACATAGAAGTAGGCACCGGTTTCTACATGCAGGTCGGTAAATTTTGACTGGAAGGGATTACCCAAAATCAGGTTCTTGCCCCATGCATCTCTCACATTCTCATAATTGCAGATAGGCACCACCTCGTCGCGTGTGGAGTGGAAGAAATAGTATGCATGCGGATAGGCACCACTGGGCTTCCAGCTGCCATAAGTCAGGCTATTCTCCTTCAGAGCCTGC
>JAFZVN010000084.1 GCA_017617805.1 Bacteroidaceae bacterium
CCGCATTACGTCGCATGATAGAAATAAATTCCAGTAGCATGGTGCCGAAGAGCGAACGTACGATGTCGGGGCCGAGTTCGAATGTGGCAGTCTTCATCCTGTCGCATATCAACCAGAAATAAGTGTCAAAGATTTTAGCCTCTTTGTTGGTGAGATGGACAACAGGATGCAGTTTGAGCAACGACATGTCTGACACGTTGGTATTCTTGTAAATATCGATGTTCCAAAATTCACTACGTGAAAACCATATCTGCCTGCAATTGAAGTCAGATGAAGCCATGAAGTTACACGCTACACTATGGACCATATAGAGAAACAGATCGTTCTTTTTTATCTGAATCACAGCCCCGTCATATTCTAATTGTGCCCTGCCCTCGGTACAAATAAAAAAGATGCCATGTTCTTGTAGGCACACTTCGCCAGAGGGTACGGTGCCAATATTCTCCATCACGACCAGGTCGTCGCTGTCACCTATTCTATAAGTGTCGTTTCCCCTGCGAGGTATTAAATCTTTTATATCCATGATGCCAATATTTCTGCAATGTTCTATTTTTCTATTTTTTAGAGTGCAAAATTAGACATTAGCACCCTATTTTTGCTGTTCTATTTATCTTTAATTATGCTCAATATCATCAAAGTGTCTCAATAAGACAAAAAAAGGTAATAAACGGGGAGATATAGAACATTGCATAGTCCTCATTTAATCGTAACTTTGTGCCGTAAAATCGAACAAAAGACAAATGAAGCATTTAATTTTTATTTTGATGACGCTGTCGGTGGGACTGACAGCCTCTGCCCAAAGCAAACGTGAAGTGGTGCGCGAACGTGTGGACAGCGTGTTGCGCAAGAACTATGAGAGGGGATCCTTTGATACCCTCTACATGAAACGTCCTGACTACAAACTGACAGTGAGAGTGAGAGCCAACCTGTCAGGCTACTACCAGCACTCCAAATTCAGCGAAAATGGCAACAACTACAATGCCAAACTCAACACCGACACTCGTGGAACCGTCAGCGTGGCAGCTACCTACTATGGAGTGACTGCAGGCTTGGCACTCAATCCCGCCCGTCTGGCTGGTAAGAACAAAGATCTGGAGTTCAACATCAACGCCTATGGCAACCGATTCGGTCTGGAGGCCAACTACCAGGACTCCAAGACACTCTCAGGCAACATCGACGGTGACGGAAGACACCACATCAGCAAGGGCGACTTGAAGTTGTCACTTGTCACCATCACAGGATACTATGCCTTCAATCACCGTCACTTCTCCTATCCCGCTGCCTTCACGCAGTCCTACATCCAGAAGCGTTCGGCAGGCTCATGGGTTGTAGGCGTCACCTATCAGGGCGGCAGACTCAAAACCACCGACGATGCCCCTGCCGATATGGTCAAGACACGCATCACCATGAATACTTTTGCCATCGGTGGTGGCTACGGCTACAACCTCGTGGCAGGCAAATGGCTCTTCCATGCTTCAGCACAGCCCAGCCTGATTGTCTTCAACGACATCGACATCAAAGAAAACGGTGAAAAGCACGACGGAAAAACTCACTTCCCCGAGGTAATCACCAACACCCGCGCTGCCATTATCTATAATTTCACCCAGAAATACTTTGCAGGCTCCACCTTCCTTTTCAACACCACTCTTTTAGGCGACAACGACGATTACACGCGTCAGACCAAATGGCGTGCCCGTGCTTTCTTTGGTTTTCGTTTGTAAACTAAAATAAACTTGTTCCTTGCCATTGATCAGATGAATAAATCGTCCAATATAATTTCCTGATTAACATCCTTGGAGTGTTCGTTTGGGGTCACACCATTTGTTGTAACCATGACAAGTTGAATGGAGTGTGTCTTGGTATGCTGTTTGCAGCTTAAAAATGCGTCAATCTTATCGGCTAGTTCCATTTCGTATGACTTGTTGATGGTGAAGTCGTGTTCGCTGAATTTCATCTCGCAGATATAGTCGGTGCGTTCGCCTTTCCATTCCAGTACAAGGTCAATCTGAGAAGTCTTTCCGTTAGGTCCTTGACCTCTCCAGCAGTAGTTACGGTTGATGGTGGCGATACGCAGTTTTTCCTTTATCTGTGCCAGATGTTCAATGCAGAGCATTTCAAACGTGTTGCCAGCCCAAGAATAAAATTTCGGGGTGCGCTGTATAGTACACCAGTTACCTGCATCAGCCCTCTTTCCATGTATGAAGTGAAGATAGAACATGGAAAAGAAATCCTTCAGCTGATATACTGTCTCAACACGTTCCTTGCCATAGCGTGGATATTCGCGAGTGATGCCTGACTCATGGAGATTATCGAGAATCTTTGAGAAGGTTCCACCCAGTTCAATGCCAACTGCTTCGGCAAGTTCGCGGCGAGTCATGCCATAGAACTTCGTGCCAAGTGCCTTTACAATATCCACGTAACAAGATTATGGGCAAACATTGCCGCACCTATTATTATGAGTATCGTAGGGGAGAACGCCTCATACCTCTTGCCGTTCAGGAGGAAGTGCGTGGTTTTTTCCGTGAGGCTTACTGGAACGAAGAGGTTCACTTCGACAGCTACATAGAATATTATGAATGGTAAGCGTATTGTTCTTTATAAAGAAGGGAGCCTATCCTTGTGGATGGACTCCCTTTGTAGGTTTATATCATCAGCAAGCTCTTACAATCCAAAGAGAATTTTCAAACCGCCATCAACACCGCTGAAGCCCATGAAGGCCATGGCAAGGAGGGATGCTGTGACGAGGGCGACAGGAACACCTCGGAATGCTTTAGGCACATCGGCCAGTTCGAGTTGCTCACGCAAACCTGCGAAGAGCACCATAGCGAGGAGGAAGCCAACGCCTGTGGAAAGTGCGTAGATGATGCCTTCGAGCAGGTCGTAATCCTTCTGAATGACGAGGATGGCAACACCAAGGATGCAGCAGTTGGTGGTGATGAGGGGAAGGAACACGCCCAGCGCCTGATAGAGGGCAGGCATGGTCTTCTTGAGGATGATCTCAATCATCTGCACAAGGGCTGCAATGACGAGGATGAAGGCGATGGTCTGGAGGTATTCGAGACCAAAGGCATTGAGCACATAGGTCTGCAAGAGGTAGGTGACGATGGTGGCAACCACCAAGACGGCAGTCACAGCCAAACCCATGCCCGATGCGGTATCAACTTTCTTGGACACGCCGAGGAACGGGCAGATGCCAAGGAACTGTGCCAACACGACGTTGTTGACGAAGATGGCAACAATGATAATCAGTATCAAATTTACAACATAATCCATAATCTATCCTCCTTATGCTTTCTTTGTGATTTTGTTGAACACGACGATAAGATAACCCAATGCGAGGAAGGCACCAGGAGCAAGGACAAACATCAGCATGCCGTAGTTTTCGCCCCAGAGAGTGAAACCGAAGATGGCACCTGTACCGAGGAGTTCACGCACAGCACCCAGGCAGGTGAGAGCGATGGTGAAGCCGATGCCAATGCCGATGCCGTCGAAGATGGAGGCGATGGGACCGTTCTTGGCTGCGAAAGACTCAGCACGTCCAAGGATGATACAGTTCACCACAATGAGTGGGATGAAGAGTCCGAGGCTCTTGTCGATGTCTGGTGCATACGCCTTGATGACCATCTGAAGCACCGTCACGAGGCTGGCGATCACAACGATGTAGGAGGGGATGCGCACAGCGTCAGGGATGAGCTTCTTGATGGAGGCTATGATGAGGTTGGAGAGGATGAGCACGCACATGGTGGCGAGACCCATCGACATGCCGTTGATGGCAGATGAGGTGGTACCGAGGGTTGGACACATGCCCAACAGCAGGACGAACGTTGGATTCTCCTTGACAATACCATTTATCAAAACTTTGAAGTTGTTCATCTTATTATTCACTATTTGACGAATTACTACTCAATCGCTGCAGGTTTTCCCATTGATGCCGCTGAGGCTTGCTGGGAGGCACCAGAGGAGACATCCAGTCCGATGATGATTTTATCATAGGCATTCTGGATGGCACGGAGGAACGCACGGCTGGTAATGGTGGAAGCTGTGATGGCATCCACTTCGCCACCGTCTTTGCTCACGGTGAACTTGTTCTTGCCAGGGTTCATACCGATAATCTTGTCCTGGAACCACTCCCCTGCTTTAGCTCCAAGTCCTGGAGTTTCTTGATGTTCGAGCACAGTGTAGCCGAGGATGTCACCATCAGTGTTGAAACCAACGAGCACCTTAAGAGGACCGCCGAAACCATTCTCGGTAGTGACCACAGCCTTACCCATCAGGTTGCCGTCTTTGTCGTTGATATCATAAGCTGTGAAATTATCCACTTCCCAGGGTTCAGACACCTGGATGTCATCGCTGCCCATGACAGCCTTGATGCCAGCAGCCAGGTTATCCGCATTGATTTTCTCTATCTGAGGAGCTGTGACAGCATTGACAGAAGCAAGCACGCCCGCAGCCACGATGGTGATGACTGTGAGCACCACCAACATGTTCGTTAATGAAGACTTTAACTTTTTCATACGCTATCCTCCTTTATTACTTAGCTGGCACTTCGCCAAAACGCTTGGGTTTGAACTTGTTGTTGATGAGCGGCACAAAAGCATTCATGATGAGGATGGCAAATGACATGCCCTCAGGATAAGCGCCATAAGCACGGATAATGACCGTAAGAACACCTATCGCCACACCATAAATGATTTGTCCGTTCTTGCTCATAGGCGAGGTCACATAGTCAGTAGCCATGAAGATGGCACCCAACAGCAGACCACCACTCATCAGTTCTGCCAATGGATTGGCATAGACGGGGTTGGCAAGGTTGAGCAAGCCAGAGAACACAGCCACTGTCACAAGGATACTCACAGGGATGTGCCAAGTGATGACCTTCTTGGCCAACAAGATGATGAAACCAAGAATCAGAGCCGCTGCACAAACTTCACCTAAACAGCCGCCTGTGTTGCCAAGGAGCATGTCCTGGAATGTGGGAAGTTGATTCAACATCTGAGGGTCACCACTCTTGAAGGCTGCTTTCATAATGGCCAATGGCGTTGCACCTGTCTCAGCATCGAGATAAGTGCTGAAACCCTGACCAGGTGTTGGCCATGTGGTCATGTCAACAGGGAAAGAGATGAGCAGGAATGCACGACCTGCAAGAGCTGGATTGAAGAGGTTGCAGCCAAGGCCGCCGAAGGTCATCTTCACCACACCGATGGCGAAGAGAGCACCCACGATGATGATCCAAGGCTGGATGTTGCTGGGCATATTGAACGCCAGCAGAATACCCGTAAGGATGGCTGAGCCATCGCTAACGGTACACTTGGGGTTCTTCAGCATGAACTTGTTGATAGCCCACTCGAAGAACACACACGAAGCCACCGAAATGGCTGTGGTTATGATTGCACCCACGCCAAAACTGATGAACGAGCAAATCAGCGCAGGCAACAGAGCGATGCACACCCAGTACATGTTCTTCTGCACAGAGTCGCCGCTGTGGACGTGAGGTGAAAGCGATACTACTAATTTATTCATCTTTCTAAAATTTAAGGATTGAAGAATTGAAGAATTGAAGTTTTTGTCATTCGGATGAATCCACTTCAATTTTTCAATCTTTCAATTTTCAATTCTACTTTTTAGCCGCCATCTGACGAGCACGGATATTAGTCATTACTGTTGTTTTACCCAGACGGATGAGGTCGAGCAACGGACGGTTGGAAGGACAAGTGAACTGACACGAGCCGCACTCAATGCAACTGGTGATGTCCTCAGCCTCCACCTTGTCCCACATTTTCTTGCCTGAGCAAGTGGCCAAAAGATAAGGCTCCAAGCCCATCGGACAAGCGCTCACACACTTGGCGCAACGGATGCAAGGTTGTTCTTCGCCACGACGCACATCGTCGCCACTCATGATCAGCACACCAGAAGAGCCTTTGCAGATGGGCACCTCGATGTTGACGAGTGCTTTACCCATCATGGGACCACCACCAATCACCTTCACATCGCCATCGGGAAGACCGCCACAAGCCTCAATGAGTTGGCTCATCGGCGTACCCATACGAGTGAGGAAATTGCTAGGTTGCTTGAGTTGCTTACCTGTCACAGTGACAATGCGTTCGAAGAGAGGTTTGTTTTTCATAACTGCTTCATACACAGCAAAAGCAGTACCTACATTCTGAATAATTGCTCCAACAGAAACAGGCAATGCTGGAGGAGCAGGAACTTGACGGCGCACCACAGCATCGATGAGCTGTTTTTCACCTCCCTGAGGGTACTTGGTCTTCAATGAAACCACCTCTATATTGGGATGCTGTGCAGCACACTTCTCTGTCATCAGTTTGATGGCATCAGGTTTGTTCTCCTCAATGCCAATGAAACCTTTGGTGACCTTGGCTGCCTTCATGAGCAGTTCCACACCCACCAGCACCTGGTCTGCCTTTTCGAGCATCAGACGATGGTCGGCTGTGAGGTAAGGCTCACACTCCACAGCGTTGATGATGACCCATTCGGGTTTGAACTGTGGAGGAGGCATAAGTTTCACATGGGTTGGGAAACAAGCACCACCCATACCGACGATGCCTGCATTCTTCACTTTCTCTATAATCGCTTCAGGAGTGAGTTCGGGCTTGTCAGCCAAAGTTACGAGGTTATCGCTGCGGTCGATGCTCTCTTCCCACACATCACCTTCCACCGTGATATAGACAGAAGGTTTCTTATAGCCACTGGCATCCACCACTGTGTCAACCTTGAGCACTGTGCCACTGACAGAGGAGAAGATGGACGTGGAGAGCGCCTTCTCCATCGGCTTACCTATCTGCGTTCCAACCTTCACCTTGTCGCCCTTCTGCACACAAGGCAGAGCAGGCGCACCGATGTGCTGTCCCATAGGGAAGACAGCCACCTTTGGCAACTCTGCCACCTTGATTGGTTCAGCGGCAGACAATTTGTTCTCTGCCGGATGAACACCACCTATTCTAAATGTCTTCATACGCTATAAATACTATTTGAGGCCAAGCAGAATCATCTGGCTTGGGGGAAGTGGAGCGTCTGTGCGCTTTGCTTCGAATTGAACTTCTTTGGCAGCAGGAACAGGATTGCTGATGTCCTTAGGACCTGCGAGGAGAATCTGCTGGCTCGGCATGAGCGGCGCATCATATTTCACCTCAATGGGCTTCCACTCCTTGGCAGGTTTGGCTGGAGCAGCAGGAGCGACATTTGCAGCAGGAGCTTTTACACCAGTAGCAGGAGCAGCCTTAGCAGCAGGCTTAGCAGCACCAGGGATGGCATTGTGCGTATCTCTGCGCTCCACACCCTTGATGCTCACCGATGCGATGGCACCACGAGGACAAGCCTCGAAGCAGGCACCACAAAGCACACAAGCGTCAGGGTTGATGTAGGCTACATTGTTGCCCACATGCACAGCATCGCTGCCACAAGCATTCTGGCACTTCTTACAAGCAATACAAGAGCTGGCACAAATCTTCATGGCCTCAGCACCCTTGTCCATGTTCATGCAAGTGACCACATAAGCGTCCTTGTTGGCGCCACTCACTGTGCGCACCTCCATAATGCCACGTGGACAAGCCTTCTGGCAGGCACCACAAGCCGTACACTTCTCAGCATCCACCTCAGGCAAACCTGTCTGAGGATTCATGTGAAGCGCATCGAACTGACAAGCAGCCACACAGTCGCCACAACCCAGACAGCCGTAAGAACAGAGGGTTTCACCCATACACGTGGAATTAGCCACACGGCAGCTCATCACGCCATCGTAAGAAAGCACGTGAGGACGTTTCTCACAGGTACCATTGCATCGCACGATGGCCAGTTTTGGAGCCGCAGCAGCAACTTCCATGCCCAAGATTCCCGCAACCTGCTGCATACACTCAGCACCACCTACAGGACAGTTCAGTCCTTCGAGCGAACCTGCATCGGCAGCCTTCACACAAGCCGCAGCCATACCGCCACAACCAGGGAAGCCGCAACCGCCACAGTTGGCGCCTGGCAGCACTTCAAGCACTTGAGCGATTCGGGGATCTTCCTTTACTGCAAACCGCTTCGACACCACAAAGAGCAACAGTGCAAGCACGAAGCCCAAGACAGCCAAAGCGATGACAGCAATCAGAATTACTTGAAAATCCATAAAATGTTTATTTAGTTAGTTTGAGATATCCAAAACGCAAACTTTTTTGCCATCCTGTCCCTATTCCTATATAATATATAGAAGTAGAGGGCAAGAATCAGAGCAAGGATGCCCACAGAGACCAACTCGCCCAACTTCAACCACACCATCGCCACCATCATCCACACCACAATCAGCAACACTGGCACACCAAATGCCAAACGCACAGCCTGCTTGCCCATGCTCAACGCACCACACACCTTCACATTCTCCCCTATCTTGTATTTCATCTCCGCATCATCCTCATACACATCAATGATCTTCTCCTTGCTCTCGCTCGATGTGCAAAGCGAGCGAGCCTTACACCCACTACATGCCGCCACCTGAAGTATGTTAACCCTCACATGACGGCCTTCCACTGATGCTATCACACCCTGATGCTCTATTGTCTCTCTCATGATGACCGCTCTGTATGATTTTGACACCAAAAAGTCAATTCATGGTAACAAATTGCAAAGTGCAGTTTACAACTTAACAAGGCAAAAGTAGTGATTTTAATCCTTCTGATGAAACAAAAAGCGAAAAAAAGCACTTGAAACACAAAAAGTTTTTGTTTTTTAGCGAAAATTGCAAGAAAAAGCCGTAACTTTGCACCGTCATTACGAGTTAATGGCATAGTTCACGTCGTCACGAGTTGGCGACATAATCATTAATAATTAAACATTTTTATTGCAAAATGGCAACAAGAATTCGTTTGCAGCGTCATGGTCGTAAGAACTACGCTTTCTACAGCATCGTCGCTGCACATGCAGACGCACCACGTGATGGTCGCTTCATCGAGAAGCTCGGTACTTACAATCCAAACACCGATCCTGCAACAATTGATCTGAACTTTGAACGTGCACTCTATTGGGTGCTCGTAGGTGCTCAGCCAACTGACACAGTTCGCAACATCCTTTCTGAAGAAGGCGTTTACCTGAAGAAGCACCTCCTTGGTGGTGTGAAGAAGGGCGCATTCGACGAGGCTACTGCTGAAGCCAAGTTTGAGGCTTGGAAGAAGGAGAAGGCCGCTAAAGCACAGAAGGCTGCTGACAAGAAGGAGGCAGACAAGAAGGCAGACAAGAAGGCTCGCTTCGAAGCCGAGAAGAAAGTCAATGAGGCTGTCGCTGCAAAGATCGCAGAAAAGAAGGCTGCTGCCCTCGCTGCTCAGGCTGAGGCTGCTGCTGAAGAGGCACCTGCCGCTGAAGCTGCTGAAGCACCCGCTGAGGCATAATCCTCAGACGTTTGACGTTAAACAAAAAAGTAAGGTGAGCCCGTTGGGTTCACCTTTTCTTTTGTCTTTGCATGTTCGACTCCTCCGTTTTGAGGCAGCATGAATCACTTCTTCTTTTTCTTCAGGCGCCAATGCCCCACATGCATGCCCGCCTTCACTTCCATCGAATATGCCTTTCCCATGTTGGCTCTCACATTATAGCCAAGATAAAAAGGCTTGAAGAACTGGGGATAATAGCGGATGCCTATCGTCTCCACCACAGAGGGTTCATAAAAGTCACCCACCCATCCATGCTGACGGAACAAATAGGTGCCTAATGACATCGCCAATGACAAGTGCTTGTAATACACCTCATGCTGCACAGCGATATAAAGTGTATGCTTGCTGTGCTTGTAGTCCCCCTCTATCCCACACATCTTCTCCACCAACGGCGAACGAGCCAAATAACCAGCAAAGGCATACTCCAGACCTAAACCTGTTGCATGCACACGATTATAACGCACCATTGGTGTGAAAGCTGTGCTCCACACCGTATGCAAGCCCAGATTCTTACCCCTCGACCTGTCATCATCCGTCATATAATCACGATGCAAGAGCCATTCCTCATACATCGTACGGAAGCCCACTGTGGCATTGATGTCAAAATACATATAAGGTTCGAAAGCAGGCATCTTGAAATCCTTCAAACGTTGCAAGCGTTCATGATAGGTCAACCCCTTGTCCTCGGCAGGACGATTCAAGTCACACCTTGCACGCAGCGCCAATCCGAAAGCATTCAAACCTTTGTTGGGTCGGCTCGTGGCACCATTCGAATTATGTTTGTATTCCACACCAAAACTCATTTCCACCTCAGGAACGATCCGATAGGCAGCATACAGACCAAAGCCAAAATAAAGCGACAGGTGCTGACCAATCAAGTCATTATCTATATTGGTACGTGGGTCGTAGGGACGTGAGCACAAACTCAATCCATTCTCCAACGCATAGCTAAAAGACAACTTACGGTTTCTGAATATATCACGTCTGAAAGCGACGTACGCAGCCCATATATAACCAGGACTCGACATATAAGGTGTGTCCTCTGTGTGCAACTTCACATGGCTATAATCCAAGAAATGAATGCCTGCCTCCAAAGTGGGGAAGCCAAACACACGGTCATATACACTGATGGTCGAATCCAAAGGATTGGCCTGGGAGTTCACAAAAAGAGAATAATGAGCAGCCCACAGACTCTTACCCAAATCTTCATCTCTCATCTTGATGTTCATCATGTGGCTGATGCTTCCACTTCCACCCACCGAATAGATGAACTTGGGCACAGAATCAGTATGGATTGTAGTAGAGATGGTATCTTCTGCTTGAACTGCTGCAAAAGACACCCACATAGTGGCCAGAAACAGAGTTTTCAGGAAAAAAGTTTTCATCCAGACTTCTTATTCAGCAGAGAACTCCTTGATGCGCTGTTCCTCTTCCAATTTACAAATCAGTAATGTATCGTCCTTCTCTGCCACGATGTAGCCTTCCAGTCCTTGCACCACTACACGCTTCTCCTCAGTCACATGCACCACACAATTCTTCGTTTCATACAACTTCACATTCTCGCCAATCACGTTGTTGCCATCCTTGTCCACAGGAGCAATTGTGTGCAACGAACCCCATGTGCCCACATCACTCCAACCGAAGTCTGCTGGGAACACAAAGATTTCATCAGCGCGCTCCATCACAGCATAGTCAATCGAAATGCTTGGACATTTTGGGAACTGCTCGTTAATCATCTTCTGTTCCTTCGATGTGCCAAACACTGGCATCATATCCTCAAAGATGTTGGAGATTTCAGGTTCATAGATGCGCAATGAGTTGACAATGGTGTTCACGTTCCAAATGAAGATGCCAGAATTCCAGAAAAATTCTTTGCTTTTCAGATATTTCACAGCGGTCTCGTAGTCAGGCTTCTCCTTGAACGAATCCACACGATAGATTTCCTTATTTCTGAGTGAAGGTTCCTGCATATCAGCCTGAATGTAGCCATAGCCCGTCTCTGGACGAGTAGGCGACATGCCCAATGTCACGATGGCATCCGTTTCAGCCGTAAAGTTCAGAGCCGAAGTGATGACACGCTGAAACTCCACCACATCCGTCACCAGATGGTCAGCAGGCGTGATGACCAGATTAGCCTTAGGATTCTTAGCCTTGATGCGCCAGCTCACATACGCAATGCAGGGAGCTGTGTTGCGACGGCAAGGCTCCATCAAGATGTTGCCTTTGGGCATCTCAGGCAATTGCTCAGCCACGATGCTCGCATATTTCTCCGATGTGACCACCCAGACATTCTCAGGCGCAATCAACCCCTTGAAACGGTCGTAGGTCATCTGAATGAACGTGCGACCAGTTCCAAACACATCAATAAATTGTTTGGGCATCTCTATTGTACTCATGGGCCAGAAACGACTGCCCACACCTCCTGCCATAATGACGAGGTTGTTGTTGGGGTTAAACGTCTTAGTCATAATCATCAAACGAGTGTATAATTAACAAGTTCTATTCTCTTAAAAACGCTAATAAAGTGCAAAGTTATGAAATAAATGTGAAAAGTGGAAAGTGAAAAGTAAAAAAATCTCTCAAAAACTTCCGTCATTGACAAGAAAACCCTACTTTTGTACTCGAAATCATACATACATCGATGATTCTCGTAGCAGATAGTGGCTCAACCAAAACGGCTTGGTGCCTGACAGAGGACAGCAGCAATGTCATCTACACCCAAGGCATCAACCCCTTCCAGCAAACGGAAGAGGACATCATCTCTGTGCTTCGTCACGAACTGATGCCATCCCTCCCTACTGTCAACTGCCAACTATCAACTATCAACTTCTATGGTGCAGGCTGTACCCCTGAAAAGGCACCCCTTGTGGCAAATGCCCTCCGACAGGTCGTCAGCACCACAGCCACCATCCATGTGGAGAGCGACATGCTGGGAGCGGCCCGCAGCGTGTGTCAACACACAGCTGGCATTGTCTGCATCCTCGGCACAGGCAGCAATTCCTGCCTCTACGACGGAGAGCAGCTTCATCCTGGCAATCCGGCCCTTGGCTACATCTTGGGCGATGAAGGCAGTGGAGCCTACATTGGCAAGCGACTCGTGGGTGATATCTTTAAGCATCAACTGCCAGAGGAGATTCAACAGCTCTTCTTTGAAGAGACACAAGAGACCCAAGCCACCATTATCCAAAAGGTCTATCGTGCTCCCCTACCCAACCGCTTCCTTGCCTCTCTCAGTCCTTTCTGTGCAAGGCATCGTGAGCATCCAGCCATCCACCAGTTCCTCCTCGACTGCTTCCAGCAGTTCTTCCTGCGCAACATCTTCACCGCTCCCTGGAGCCAAGAGGCAAAAACGCTGCCCATCCACTTCGTAGGCAGCATTGCCCACCACTATCAGCAGGAACTTCACGAGGTTGCTGCCCCACTCGGCCTCCATATCGGCCACATTGTGCAGGCTCCTCTCCAAGGACTGGTCAACTATCACCAATCGTGAGAATCAACATCCGACAAAACAACAACAAAACCTATGATACGTAACATTACCTTACACAACGACGTCAACGAAGTGCCCCTCATGAGCGAATTCATTGAAGAGGTGGCAGAACAGTTGGGCTTCAACGCCTCCGACACCATGAACATGAATCTCGCCATCGAGGAAGCTGTGGTCAATGTGATGAGCTATGCCTATCCTGAAGGCACCGTGGGTGATATTCTGCTACAAGCCAGCACAACCGACACCCATCTCATTTTCACGATCCGTGACTCAGGCACTCCCTTCGATCCCACTCAACAGGAAGATCCTGACACGACCCTATCTGTTGAAGACCGACCAATCGGAGGCCTTGGCATCTTCCTTGTCAAGCAGCTCATGGACATTGTCCACTACGAATACACTGACGGCCAAAACGTCCTTACCCTTGGCAAGAAATTGCCAGAATAAAGGAATTATCGCTTGTTCAATATGTCCATATATTGATCGTATGTGATGTGTTTTCCTCCCATCGTGATGAGATGAGGAGTCTCAAATTGACAGTCAATCATTGGAATGTCTATTTGTTCAAGGAATTTGGCCAGATGGATAAGCGCCAACTTCGAGGCATTGGGCACGAACGAAAACATGCTTTCGCCGAAAAAAGCACGACGGAGAACTACACCATACAAACCTCCGACCAACCTTTCTTCGTTCCTGCCAACAGAGGGATCTTTAGGTTCCCACACTTCCACACTGGCAGCAAACCCCAGACGATACAGTTCTGTATATGCCTTGATGATATCTGGTCCCAACCATGCACCATCCTCTTCATTGCGTTCATCCACAGTGGCACAACCACGAATGACCCCTCCAAAATCTTTATTGAGCGTCACCACATACCTATGCTGATTCATCAACTGCTTCATCGAGTGGCTGATGTGAATCTCTTTGGGAAAGATGACAAATCTGTCCATAGGGCAATACCAAAGAGGCTCTTCCTGACTACGATAAGAGTACCAAGGAAAGAAGCCATTGCTATAAGCCAATAGCAGACGGTCAACCGACAAGTCGCCACCCACAGCAATCAGTCCATCCTCTTCCCCCATGCGAGGGTTAGGAAACCAAAGTTCGTCATCCAATTGATAAACAGCCATCTTTCACATTGATGGTGATGTCCCCACCATTTTTGAGACTTCCAAACAAAATCTCGCGCATCAGCAAAGGCTTCAGTTGTTGAGCAATGACACGATCCATCTCACGCGCACCATACTCAGGCGTGAACCCTTCCTTCAGAAGATGATCAAATGCCTCTGGGCTCAGTTGCATCTTCACCTTCTTTGCTGACAGTTTAGCATCCAGTTCCCTCAATTTCTTTTGCAGAATCAGCGTCGCCATCTGCTTGTCCATATCGTGAAAGACAACAGCCCCAGACAATCTGTTCAGGAACTCAGGCTTGAAGGTCTTCTTCACCTGCTTCATCATGGCTTCCCCTCGACTGACACTGCTGTTGAAGCCGATGGAACCCTGCGATGCAAACTGTGCCCCAGCATTCGAAGTCATAATCAGGATGACATTCCTGAAATCCGAATGTCTGCCTTTATTGTCGGTCAGACGAGCATAGTCCATCACCTGCAACAGGATGTTGTAGATGTCCTGATGTGCTTTCTCTATCTCATCGAGCAGCAGCACACAGTTGGGCGATTTGCGGATGGCATCTGTCAGCAAGCCACCATCTTCATAACCCACATATCCAGCTGGTGAGCCGATAAGTTTTGCCACAGCATGCTTCTCTGTATATTCACTCATGTCGAAGCGAATGAGTTCGATGCCTAATTCCTTGGACAGCACACGTGCCACTTCTGTCTTGCCTACGCCTGTAGGACCCACAAACAGCAGCGAAGCCAACGGCTTGTTCTCTTCCAAAAGTCCTGCTCTCGACATCTGTACGG
>JAFZVN010000085.1 GCA_017617805.1 Bacteroidaceae bacterium
ACTTGGTGAGGACGATGAAGAGCTCTTCGAACTCGCTATGCACCCAGAGCAGTACCGTGCTTACAAGAGCGGCAAGGCTAAGGCCGACTTCGAGGCTGACCTCGCCAAGCGTAAGGCTGCCAAGAATGCTCCTGCAGCAGGTGCTGAAGGTCCTAAGAGCGTGACTGTTCAGGTGAACGGTGTGAACTACAAGGTGGAAATCGCTTACGGTGATGCCACTCCTGCCGCTCCAGCAGCAGGTGCAGCACCAGCAGCAGCCGCTCCAGCAGGTGAAGGCGAAGACATCGTGGCTCCACTCGAAGGTAAGTTCTACCTTGTGAAGGACAACTCTGAGACTCCTGTGAAGGTGGGTGACTCCGTACAGGCAGGTGACACCCTTGGCTACATCGAGGCCATGAAGACCTTCAACGCTATCCGCGCTGACAAGGCAGGTACTATCACAGCCATCCTCGTCAACTCAGGCGACTCTGTGGAAGAAGATGACCCAATCATGAAGTTGGCATAAGCCGACTTCATGAAGTGAAAAGTGAAAAGTGAAAAATCTAAGAATCTTTTGCTTTCTCCTTTTCACACAAAGAGAAACAATTATAATCAACAAGTGAATCTGTGACAAGAGAAGTCTGGTAACTTAGATTTTTCACTTTTCACTCTTCACTTTTCACTTAAAAATTTATGGAAGAAATACTCAATAACATATACCAGATGACGGCGTTCAGCGACATTATCGCCGCCAATGGTACATACCTCGTAATGTACTTGCTTGCCTTCGTGCTCTTGTACCTCGGCATTGTCAAGCACTTCGAGCCCCTGCTGCTCATTCCCATCGCCTTTGGTGTGTTGATTGCCAACTTCCCTGGTGGCGACATGGGCGTGTATCAGGCAGACGAGGCTGGTCGTATTGTCGATGCTTCAGGCAAAGTGCTGGCTGAGAACATCTGGGAGATGTCGCTCCCCCAGATTGCGCACGACCTCGGCTTGATGAACTTCCTCTACTACATGCTCATCAAGACCGGTTTCCTGCCTCCTGTGATTTTCATGGGTGTGGGTGCTTTGACCGACTTCGGTCCCATGCTCCGCAACCTGCGCCTCTCCATCTTTGGTGCAGCTGCACAGATGGGTATCTTCGCAGTGCTCATCATCGCTGTAGCTTCAGGTCAGTTCAACATCAAAGAGGCTGCTTCGCTGGGTATCATCGGTGGTGCTGATGGTCCTACGGCCATCTTCACAACCATCAAGCTGGCTCCACACCTCTTGGCTCCTATCGCCATCGCTGCTTACTCCTACATGGCACTTGTGCCTGTCATCATCCCACTCGTGGTGAAGATGCTCTGCTCAGAGAAGGAACTGCGCATCAACATGAAGGAGCAGGACAAGCTCTATCCTTCTGGTCAGAAAATGAAGAACGAGAAGGTCATCAAGATCATCTTCCCTATCGCTGTGACAACGATCGTTGCGCTGCTTGTTCCATCAGCAGTCAGCCTGATTGGTATGCTCATGTTTGGTAACCTTCTGAAGGAAATCGGTTCTGACACAGGTCGTCTGTTCGACACCATCTCAAATTCCATCATGAATACGGCTACCGTGTTCTTGGGTCTCTGCGTAGGTGCAACGATGACGGTGCAGGCCTTCCTCAACTGGACAACCATCGGCATCGTGGTAGGCGGTTTCTTCGCATTCGGTCTGTCTATCGCATCAGGTATCTGCATGGTGAAGGTGACGAACCTCTTCTCGAAGAAGAAGATCAACCCACTCATTGGTGCCACAGGTCTTTCAGCTGTGCCAATGGCCAGCCGTGTGTGCAACGAGATTTCCACCAAATACGACCCCAAGAACCACGTGCTCAACTACTGCATGTCATCCAACGTGTCAGGTGTGATTGGTTCTGCTGTCGCTGCAGGTGTGCTGATCTCCTTCTTGCAAAACATGACTTTGTAATAACACATTATTATATATATAGAAAAGGCAATCGACCCGTTCGGTTGCCTTTTTTGTTGAAAATGTTGGCATTGTCAATAAAAATCCCTACCTTTGCCATCGATAATTACTATTTTTTACTTTAACCCAACATGATTATGAGAAAGAACTTGTATCGTATGCTTGTGGCAGCCGTGCTGCTGACAGGCGTGAATTCAATGGCAAACGCACAGATCAAAGGACTCATCAACAGAGGCAAGCAAGCCGTGAAGAATGAGGCCACAAAAGAGGCTAAAAAGCAGGTGAAAGAACAGGGAATGAATGCGCTGACCAAAGTGGCAGGTAAAGAGTCTGATTACGAAGTGAACGGACACAATTACACTCAAAAAGGCACCCTGAGCATCAAGTCGTACAATCCCGTTGCCACAGGCATGGTGACCTTCACCAATGTTCCTTCCAACTACGAAGAGTTTGAGGAAGTTTATACAGAATTCCTTGGCAAGACTCCTTACGGAACAGCAGCTATGATGCCAATGGCAATGGCTATTTATGGTCGCGACCGTGCTGAAGGCGAGAAGTGCATCCGTCTCATCAACTACCCTTCCAACGTGAACTCCGTGCTTTCTCAACTCAAAGAGAAGTTCGGCACCTCACAGTATGCTCCAGAGAATGACTCTTATCACCAGCCTTATCTGCCAGCAGCCGTATTGGAAGGTGCTACCCCTCAGAACGCTTACACACCCAAACACCCTTACACCGTAAACATGCGTGCCAGCGCAAACAAGCATCAGGACATGCAACTGTATGATGGTCGTGTGATGTACATCTACATGATGGGCAAGGGATGGGACACAGAACAGCGCAGCGTGGAAATCATCCAGGTGAACGAAGGCGAGCTCTTCAAGGTGTTCAACTGCCCATCACTCTATACTCAATGCAAGAACATCAAGGGCACTTGGGAAGGACTGAAATAAGAGTTTAGAGTTTAGAGTTTAGAGCTAAATAGCAGGAACTCAATCATTAAAACCATCACAACATGAAACGCCTATTCACCGTTCTGATGCTCACCTTGTCGTGGGCACTCATGTGGGCAGACTCTCCCCTCACATCTACCGATTTTGCGGAATGCTACAAAGACCATCCTATGGTACAAATGGCCCTGAATATGGAAAACGACAGCGAAGCAGACGTACCCGTTTCGATGCTCGACTTTCTTGCCAACAAGAAATCACCCATTGATGTACGTTTGGCTGTTATCAATGCCATCGGTTGGAATTTCAACGGCAAAACCACAGCACAGCAGCTCTACGACTATCTTTCCACACGCTACAAAGCAAAGACCACAGACAAGCTCGCCAAAAAACTGGATGCAGGCACACTTGTCGTCTATGCCTACGCCTTAGCCTTGAGCAATTACTTCGATGTGGAAGGCGCTCAAGACTTGGCTCACAAAGCGGTCAAGAAAGACAAAACCAAGAGTCTTTCGGTGGCTTTCATCGCTTCACTCATCGATGCACAAGTTTACCTCGACGGCGACTGGTACATGGTGTACAAAGTGGTGAACGATGTCCTCCACGACGGATCTCTCCGTCTCGACATGCGTCAGGAAGCCATTGACTGCGTGATGGAGTACATCGGCTTATACAAAGAATATTAAGCATCAACCCAACTCATAAATGCAACCCTCTTCCTAATGATTGGCCGCCTGCTTCTTGCAGGCGGCCTTCTTGCTTCATTTAAGCGTATTTGGGAAATGCTCTTTGGTTATTTCACGAACAGTAACAACATCTCCCGTTACAAAATAACCCTAACCATAACCCTAACTAGCCATACGGGATGCTAAAACAGTTAAAGTTATCGTTATGGTTATGGTTATCGTTAATGTTTAATCTTTCAGCGAATAAGTGATGGTGGAAACCACACGCACTTTCTTTTTGTAGGGGATGTCGGCTTCATCGATGGAAAACTCGCCCTGCCCTGCTTCCACAATCTTGTTGATGGTCGAGTGGCTATTCTCTGCGAACTGGCAAGCGGTCTTCTCAGCATTGCTGATTGCCTCCGCCATCATCTCTGGCTTCAGTTGCTGGAACTGGGTGTATTCGTACTCTGCATAGTCAGATTCCAGAATCACGCCTCTGTCAATCAACTCGTCCACTTTCTGGCGCAGCTGACTGATGAATTGAGTGTCCTTCGAGGTGACTTTCACGTTACGTCTGACGGTGTAGTGATAACGTGGTTGGTTGTCCCCCCACACATTGGCGAGATTGTCAGTCACATCATAGGTGTTGACCGTCACATCGCCCTTCCCCTTGATGCCTTTCTCTTTCAGGAACTGCTGAATGGCATCCGCCTGTGTGCTGAGCACACTAAATAGCGGCTTCAACTCATCGCCAGATGCCTGCACGCCCATCGTCCAAGTCACCTTGTCGGCATCCACTTCCTTTTCAGCCAAGCCCTTGACCGTCACACGGCGGTCCTTGTTGGTGAAGTTGTCAATACCGCCCTTGATGCACAATCCCAGCATCAAAAGCCCCACAGCCACAATGGCCGCCACAATGATTTTCTCATACTTTTGCATAGTGCTATCGTTTATAAAGTTGTTTGCTTATTTGTGCTTCAGCGAATTAAACATTATCTCTTTAATAATTTGATAACTCCCATATCCGCAGGCAACCACATCATGCTATCCAGCTCATCTTTTGTCAACCACTTTGCTGCCTCATGTTCGTTCAAATGCAACGCTTCAATCAGTAGCGAGCAAAGATAACAATGCATAGTGAGATGGAACTTAGGATAATCATACTCCACCGTACACAGGAACTCATCTACGTTTATCTCCGTCGATAGTTCCTCGCGAATTTCACGTTTCAAAGCCTCTTCCGGCGTTTCACCTGCCTCTATCTTGCCGCCAGGAAATTCCCACCAGTCTTTCCATTCACCATACCCTCGCTGAGTGGCAAATATCTTATCTCCCTTGCGGATTATCGCTGCTACAACCTCTATTTGTTTCATATCTCCTTAATTCCCACAGATTTTAGATAATCATAAATTCCGTCATACCACTCTGGCTTTCGAGTTTCGTCAGGTGGAACACCATCATCACCATTTGGCACAACAATCACCATTCCCTGACGAGCCCTGGTTAACAATACTCGATATGCATTAATCTGATATTCTTGATTCACGGATTTTTTGATATTCTGCCACTTTGTTCCACTTCGCAACTGGAAATGCTGCCATCCGGATAAATCTTTTTTCAATCGCAGGTCAGCATCCCATGTTACACAAGCCCAATCAATCTCAAGTCCTTGCACCTTAAACTCTGTCAACGTGTCCTCAAGGCAATTACTGCTTCTGATGTCCGTGTCGTCTTCCAGGAACCAGTGAACAAAGTTGGGCTGATATCTTACGTTAATACCTATAGCTTTTAACCTTTCAGCCTTGCTGCTGGCCAGCAAGCCCATTCGTTCACTTCCTCTAGAATGATCACGCAACCATTGCTTAGCCGTTTCAAGATTACGCGTCAGAACTATAGGGTATTTCTCGAGTTCCTTCAATGTCGCAGTAGCCTCATCCTTCTGTAGCGACAACAACTGATTGACAAAGATACTAACCTTCTCTGAGCGAAACGACCGCATCGACATCTTCAGATGCAAATCCTCTTTTGCTATCAGTTGTTTTTGAATGAGCGCCAATTCTCCCTTCGAAATATCGTTCGATGCGACAAGATAGTCAGACATATAAACATCCCAGTCGGGATAACTGCGATGAACTGATTCTATCCATTCTTTGAGTCCTGCTTCGCCTTTGTTAATAGCCTGTCCGTTACCTACTAGACAAACTACAAGACCCCAATCCGTCTGCCTGTCCATACACGAGATGAGATACTCTGGCTCTGAATACGGGAAGTTCGGAATCCTTTTCTTTTCACGCATGAACCTTTTTAACTCATCACGAGTCCAAGCTCGCTGAGCCTCGTCAAAAATGGCCACATGTTCCACTGGGATGTATGCCTTGTCTGTATGACTTTGGAAATAGCCTTCTATAGGAACAATCCGCCCGCCTTTCACCTCTGTTCCCTCCAGATAAAGGTCTCGATAGTGATGAATCATTTGGATAAAAGCCTTTACTTTACTTTTTGCTTCAGGCTTCGTACAAGCTTTCCTCTTCTCAATCTTCGCCCGAATCTTGTCACGACGCACATAATCACGTGTCAAAGCCTCTTGCAACACCTCTACCAATGGGAAGTTGCCAGAAAGGTAAACAGCCTTCTCACCTCTGTTAAATTGGTCAATAGCCGTATTCAAACCGATTAGCGTCTTTCCAGCCCCAGGAACTCCTGTTATGAAACAGATTGCCTTACGGTTTTTCTCTCTGCAGATGTTGATAATGTTCCGCAGTTCTTCCGATGCCTTATCTATATCGCCGCCATGTTTCGTAATATCTTCTACAGTATTCTCCTCATAAAGAGCGATTGCCGCCTCAATAATTGTAGGCGTAGGCGAATAGCCGCTCTTGGCCCACTGGTCATCCGACAGCGTTGGTTTGACATCATAAAACACAGATCCAAGAACAATTTCAAATACCTCCTTGAATCGTTCCCTGTTTACCGATAATGGCTCATACACATCATCCTCGAAATACTTTAGTACTAACTGACAATGCGAATTCCGTTCTTTAGGAGCAACAAGCACAGGAATCAAAATTCTGTCCTGACAGCCCTCCTGAAAATTCTTCAGATCCAAAGCATAGTCCCACACCTGCACTATTGCGTCGCGAGTGAAACGTTGTTCCGATGTCTTAAACTCCAGCACAAACACTATCCCGTCTATGACCACAATCACATCAGCTCGCCTGCCCATTCTTGGAATGTTATACTCGAAATACAGGCTACCTCTTCCCTTATATGGAGCGAGCACCTCCCGTAATGTCTCTATCTCTGTCACCCACGACTCTGAAGTTTCATCATTGATGTCATGCTGTGAGATCCGCGTCAGTTTACCCACTATCTCGTTTTCATCCCGAGACAGGAAATCTGTTATTGTATCGGAGTAATAAAATCTCTGGGCTGCCATATCTTTTAAAAATTCTTGTTTACTATCTTCCATCTTCGAGCCATTTTCGAAGGTAGAAACTCTACATTGGGTTTCAAGGTTCAGGGTGCAGGATTCATGATTCCCCAATGTCAGCCTTTGTCGGACCTACACGGGCTATAGCCTTAATCTTCAACCATCTTGTGTTTCTTCTGGTTTCGCAAGTGAAACACGCAGGGTATAACCTTTGTACTCGCCAGCTCGTATTGAAACATTTTCGACAGCAGCCTTAGGCATACATTCGATGAACTCAATCATCTCATCTAAAATTTCATCATTTATCTCCATATCACTTATTTCTTAAAAAATTCATCCTAACCCATACCACCACGAAGGATTTCAAGTCCGACTTCATATATATCCACCCCTTCATTCTCACACGCTTTGAAGCTCTCGTCCATCAAGCGATTGTATTTGGGGCACTCTCCGAGCGTGATGGTGTTGATGCCTCCCTCGCACGACACGTAATTCTCAAACATGTCATCAGGGTGGAAGCTCACTTTCCGTTCATCCACCAGATGATGAAAGAATGCTTTCACATCCTCTACAGTCCTGATATGTGAATCGTTGGTATATGTCATCGTACAAGTTTTGGCTATTCTCTTGCAAAATTACATCTTTTTCTCCTCTCCAACAAGTAATACACCTCTTTTTTTCATCTTTCGCAGAAAAATCCTTGTTGTAGGGAAAAGCAGCCCACAAAAAAAGGTGAGGATTTCCTCATCTGGGATTGAAAAAGGGGGAAAAGACAAATGACAACATACTTGCGTTACAGTTGTTACAGTTGTTACAGTTAAAATGAAGAGACCCTAAAAGTCAAAAGTGAATTTTATA
>JAFZVN010000086.1 GCA_017617805.1 Bacteroidaceae bacterium
GATGAAAATAGCACAATCCGTTTTGTATCCTCATTTTTTGTCCTTACAAAATGACTCAGAATTCAGAATTCAGTTTTCAGGGGAGTGAGCAAAATATGTGGACAAAAATTTTAATATAATATATATATTATATTAATACTATTTTATGGGGTTGATACCCTCCCTACAAAACTGAATTCTGAATTTCTGAGTCACTAAGTCGGTCTTTTTCTGAATTTTGAGAATTTCGGGAAAAATGGCAAAATAAATTTTGAGAATTTTCGGCATTTTTATCACTTTTTCTTGAAAACATTTGGCGGATTCATTGCAAAGGTGTAATTTTGCAAGCGGAAAAGAATAAAAGAGAATAAAGAAGAATAAAAAAGAATAAAGATGAATAAACGGGTAGAGATTTACAGTTTGTTTCAGCCGACATTCGGGAATCGTCCGTTGCAGTATATCGGTCGTAACGATGTGATAGAACAGTTTATGGCAGGACTGAGAGAACCTGTAGGTTCGCGCAATCGCTGTACGTTGTTTCTCGGACAACGTGGTATGGGTAAGACTGCACTACTGTTAGAGCTGAGTGACCGTGCTCAGGATGCAGGGTATGTGGTGGCTCGCGTGACGGCTCATGAAGGTATGCCCCAAGCCATCATTGAGCAATTTCAGTTGAATGGTTCAAAGTTCTTCAATGATGACAAGCGAAAATTGACGGGTGTGAGTGCTGGAGCGTTGGGCTTTTCCTTAGGTCTTACTTTCTCGGAAGCTGCGGAGCGGCAGTATGGCTTTAGAGCCAAGATGTCGCTGTTGTGCGACAGGCTGGCAGAAAAAAGCAAAGGTGCTTTGATCCTCATTGATGAGGTGCGTACGTCTGCAGCTATGCGTGAAGTTGCTGCAGCTTATCAGGAGCTTGTGGGTGACCGTAAGAATATAGCAATCGCAATGGCTGGGCTTCCACATGCGGTGTCCAGTGTGCTAAACGATAGTGTACTTACTTTCTTAAACCGTGCGGTCAAAGTGGAACTTGGATTGATCTCTACCCAATTGATCAGAGCATATTATGAAAGAGCTTTTAGGTCGATAGACATCAAGGCCTCAGATGAGGTTCTGGATCGTGCGGCACTCTCGACTCGAGGTTTTCCGTACCTGATGCAGCTCATTGGTTATTATATGATTCAATACACACCCGAGGGTGGTACGGTCACAGATGATGTTATGAACAAGGCTGAGAAGGCTGCCATGAAGGATTTGGAAGATAATGTATTCAAACCCATCCTGTCTCCGCTTAGCGACAATGACAGATTATTCTTGCAAGCACTCGCACGCTGTGGCGGAACCGCGACGACTGCTAAGTTACAGGCCAAGTTGGGCAAGAAGGGGCCTGCTATCCAGCCATATCGCAAGCGGCTGATAGAAGCGGGAATCATTGAGGCTCCAAGACGTGGAGAACTTGTCTTTGCCGTGCCGTATCTTTCTGATTATCTGTCTGGGCACTCGTAAACGCGATTTCTTCCCTACGCTTTCACCTTTTCCCTTCCATCCGCATCCAAGCCTTTGTCCATCGGCATTGTGCGAGGATTTTATCAAAATCGGGGCGTTTTGCCCATATAAATTTTGAGAATTTCTGGAAAAATGGCCATATAAATTTTGAGAATTTTGGGAAAAATGGCAAAAAAAAATTTTGAGGAAATAGAAAACAGCATTATCTTTATTAGATTTTATGGTGGTTTCCTTGCTTTATAATACTATTATTATTATCTTTGCATAAAATTTTCTTTTGTTATGGCACACAATAATCCATTTCCCACACAGGGCTATGCTGGTGCAGAGTTCTTTTGTGACAGAGTAGAAGAGACTGAAATGCTGACCCGTTATCTGACCAATGGTAATGATGTATTACTGATTTCACCTCGGCGTATCGGCAAGACAGGACTCATCGAACATTGTTTCCATCAGACCGCAATCAAAGAGAATTACATTACGGTTGTAGTGGATATTTACGCCACCAAGAATCTACAGGACTTCGTTTTCGCGTTTGGGAGCAAGGTGATGCAGGCAGTCAAACCCATGGGTAGAAAAGTATGGGAACAACTCCTTGCGGTGCTGATGTCCATCAGATCAAACATTTCCTTTGACATCAACGGAACACCTGAATGGAGTTTGGGACTTGGTGACATAAAGAACCCGTCAGTCACACTTGACGAGATATTCCAATTTATCGAGAAAGCCCCCAAACCCTGTTTGGTTGCCATTGACGAGTTTCAGCAAATTGCAAAATACCCGGAGAAGAATGTGGAAGCCATTTTGCGCACTTACATTCAAAAGATGCACAACGCCCGATTCGTCTTTGCTGGTTCCCAACGCCACCTGATGGGCGAGATGTTCATGTCGCCTTCACGTCCCTTCTATATGAGCACTTCGCCTTTAACGCTTCGTGCCATCGACATAGAGAAATATTACGAATTTGCTGAGCATCATTTCAGCGCAGATGGAAAACACATTACCCGTGAGGCCTTTGACAGAATCTACCATCAGTTTGAAGGTATCACATGGTATGTGCAGTTTACACTCAACATGGCATACGGGATGATTTCCCATGACATGCAATGCGATGAAACACTTGTTGACAGAGCCATCCAGCAGGTTCTCCAAACTTTCTCGACAGTTTTTGAGAACATGCTATACCAATTACCATTCAAGCAGAAAGAGGTGCTTGTCGCCATTGCCCGTGAGGGAAAAGCCGAAAATGTGACCGCAAAATCATTTCTTCACAAATACTCCCTTACAGCAAGCAGCGTACAAGCCGCGCTCAAAGGCCTTCTTGAAAAGGACTTTATCACACAACATCTCGGCTCTTACCAACTCTCCGACAAATTTTTCGCCCTGTGGCTGCTCCAGGAATAGCTTTTACCAGACAAAAATAGTCTATCATGCGACAGAAACTACACCTTATTATATATAGTGATGGCGGGTCTGTGCGTTAATGGCTATCAACCAGAGCGTGCATTGGGAGAAGTCAACCCATACAACGACTTGACATCTTTTTCTGTAGTTTTTTTTGATGTTTCAACAGAAAGCTTTATCTTTGCAACGGAAATGTACAACTAACTACCAAAACCGTATTATATGAGAAAGACTAAACTTTTTTGGATGCTTGCCGCCATCCTGACCTTCTGCGGTGCAATGACGCTCACTTCGTGCAGCGACAAAGATGACAACTCGAACAACGGCTCTGAAGAAAGAGGCGGTGGTGGCGAAGGACAGGTGGAAACCTGGATCTATGACCAGCACATGAACAAGTCGATTCTGCCAGGCGACAACTTCTTTATGTATTGCAACGGTGGCTACTGGGACAAGACCGAAGTGGGAGATGTGGGACCAGAGAGCCTTCAGGGATATCAAGATAACGAGTATGAAGCCTATGAATCGCGCTACAAGGAAGGGTTGGAATATCCCATGATGCAGCGGATTTATGAGGACATCCGTAACACCAATGCCACCACCAGGGATGCTGATGAGCAGCTCATTCAGGATGCTCTGGACCGCATCGACGCAGCACAGAACGCTGACGAGCTATGGACGACCGTGGGTCAGCTTTGGGCAGAAGGCTACAGCGTGCCCTTCGAAATGAACTTCTTCTGCTTGGATGGCAAGATTTTCACATCGATCATCATCGATGAAAGTGCCATGGGCGGAGATGATGAGGAGGAGGAAGGTGAAGGTGGCGAAGAAGGGGACGAGGCCGAAGGTGGGAGCGAAAGTTTCCAGATGCTGCTGCTGAAGCATCCTGAGGTGGTGGCAGGGATGCGACCTCTGATGCGACAAAGCACCCGTGCCTTCAGTGGCGAGGAATGGCCCATGCTGGTCAGCATGCTCACGCCACTCGGCATCGACCTGAACAATGTGTATGTGGCGAACCCGAATGCAGGAGAAGACATCATCAATTTTGTTCTGAATGGATTCGGGATCATGCAGTCAACTGCGGAGATGGACGTGAACGAAGCAAAGGGTGATATCAAGAAATTTATTCAGAAGGATCTGAATTATAGTGATGACGAAGCCATAGATCTCGCCAAAAAGATGGGTATCACGATGTTGGAGTTGCCATTAGGCAAATACTTCTCCTATGAAAAAGCCAAGGCCTATGCCGACAAGAACGTCACTGCCGAGATGCAGGCTCGCACACAAGACTACCTCGAGGAGCTGCGTGAAGCCTTCCGCAGTCGTCTCGCCGACAGCAAATGGATGAGTGCGGGCAGCAAGGCTGTGATGATTGACAAACTCAACAAGATGACGTTCTTCGCCGGCAAGCCCGACAAGTGGATAGATGAGACGCCCGACTTCAGTGGCAGCACAGGCGTCGTTGACGACCTGCTGCGCGTCCGCAAAGCACGCCTCGCCATGCAGAAGAAACTCATCGGCATGGACAAAGACGAGGCTTCCTTCCACATCCTCGTCGGATTCACCAATGATGGCAACCTCCAGGAGCTGAATGCCTGCTACATGTCCTACTACAACTCCCTCTACGTCTTCCCAGCATGGATGATGGAGCCGTTCTACAGCGGCAAGAACGAGGATGCGGTGAACTACTCCACGCTGACGGTGTTCGCCCACGAAATCACGCATGGTTTCGATGCTGGCGGTGCGCAGTTTGATGCCGTCGGCAACGTGGTGGAGGAGGGCATCTGGGCAACTCCTGACGATGCACAGAAGTTCGAGGAACTCACCCAGCTGCTCGTCAATAGCTACAGCGTCTTCGAAGTGATGCCCGATGAGTTGCATGGACTCCACAACGACGGCGTCTTCACCCTCAACGAGAACATTGCCGACCTGGGTGGCTTCGAGATAGCCTACACGGCATTCGTCAAGCATCTGGAAGGCAAGGGGGTGAGTGGCGATGAACTCGCCAAGCAGAAGCGTCACTTCTATCAGGCATACGCCAACCTCTGGCGATGCAAGTATTCTGTGACCTTCGCCCAGGGAAAGACAGATGGTGATGAAACCAGCAAGGATAATCACTCCCTCTCCAAGGAGCGCATCAACGGTGTGGTGAGCAATACCGACGATTGGTACGACCTCTTCAATGTGAAGGAAGGACAGAAGCTTTACTTGCCTCTGAACAAGCGTGCCCACATCTGGTAAACCTAAACAAATAATATCAAAATAATACCTGTTATGTTTAAGAAAACTTTGACGATGCTTGCCGCCATCCTGACTCTCTGCGGCGCAATGACGCTGACATCGTGCAGCGACGATGATAACAAAAGCAACAACAATTCTTCCAGCAATCCCGACATCGAACGGCAGAAGCTGGAGGAGTGGGAACCCTGTAACAAACTCACCTACATCTCAGGCATCGAGAATGAAGACCCTGACTTGCAGGCTGTCATCCGTGAGAGATTCCCCAATCAGACAACCGATCTGAGCAATGCGGAGGTGGCATTCGTGAGCTTCACGGTTGCCAAAGCCAATGCCAAAGCCATGAACGATTTCTACAATCGTGGCGGTCTGGTGGTGATGATGCGCCCCTCGATGGAAGATTTCGAGGCGATGGATGACCTCTTGGATGACGACGAATATGAGGATGAGGAAGGCTACTGGGATGATGACATCAACGACAATCTGTTCTTCTCAGAGAGCGAGGAGATGGATGAGATTTTCTATGCCTTCAACAAGTTCGATGAATACTACACCATGTTCGAGGAAAAACCATTCGATGGCAATTATGAAGAAGAGGATACTGAACTCTCTGAGGAGATAGAAGAGGCCATCCGCGCCTACCATGAGGAGCATCCCGACGAGACTGACAACGACGAGCAGGAGTGGCTCTACGACAACGATGCTGAGCAGAACGAAAACTACTTCCAGGCTCGTATGGATCCCTTCATCGACTTCATCGAGGAGTTGGATCAGAGCACACGCCACATGTCCACCCGTGCAAGTGATGACACCGAAAGCCTGAAAGTGTCGCCCGATGATGGCTTCTACTTCGTGAAGAACATCCCCATCAGCCTCAATCACAAAATCGAGGGTTACTACTGGAACAAGAGCAGCAGCATCACCCTGAAGCTTTATGTCACTCCTGCCTACATGTTCTCCAGCAACGGCAGCGACAAGGCAGGCGACTATTACTTGGTGAAGAGCGAAATCATTCCACACCTCAGACCGCTTTGGGAAGTCGCTTCCATGCGCGGTGGCCTGTTCAACTGGGGACGCTGCCGCATCTACGCCTACTGGTTTGACCATATGTACTCAGAGTATGATTTGGTGGACATTAGTGATTCTAACATGGTGCATTCCATAGAGGATTACGTGGAATTCTACAAACACCCCATCCCCGACGCTGACAACACGGAAGTGACCTACAGCAAAGGATTCAACTGGGGACTCAACGGTTCTGTCGAAGTGGAGGGCAAAACGCCAAAGCCCAGCTTGGGCTTCAGCGTGGAGTGGAGCACCGAACGGAGCTACGCCATCAAGTCCATCCAATATGAGCGCAACACCACCACGAGCGTGTGCAAGTACCGCTTCTGGGCACCTACGGTGGTGTTGAAAGACGCCGACTACGAAAATGAACAAGCGACGAACGACAACTTCCCATCCATCACGCATACTGAGTTTACGCTCAACACGGCATGGTTGTGGCGAGTGCCTGCGAACAACAGCCTCAAAGTGGCAGACAATGAGAACACTCAATTCGGTCTCAGGGTCAAGATAAATCCCGGATTTGCATCGTGGTATCACTGGCGTGCCACGGCGGAGTTTAACAGCAACAAGGAATTGTACAATGGCTATGTTGGGAATGTATCAGGTTGGTTCGAATTCTGCGAGAAACTGCCTGCCCCCAACCGCACCCCATTTGGCATCGTGGCGCTGAAGAATGCGGCATCGTCCTACACAGTGGGCAACATCAAGATCTACAAGCAGGCTGAGTTCGCCGAGCAGGGAGTGAATGCCCCCGTCTTCGCAACGATTCCAAGCTCGTATAACGTGAACAAAGTGGCCAAAAAGAAACTGCCAGAAGGCACCTACGCCCTCACATTCCAGGCCATCGACCCGAACCAGGACAACAAGGTGTTGGGCAACTGGAAGTATGAGAACATCGAGATTGAGCAGGGTGAGAGTGCGGAGGAGGCAACCACCGAAATCTCTACCATCAATGCAGTAAAGATTCAATAACTAAAAGAAATAGATTGACATGAAAATAAACAAGAAAATCATAACCAGCCTCATTGCACTTCTGGTGTCTTCCATCTGCATGGCACAAGTGATGAAAGCTACCGATCTGGAAAAGTATGCCAAGCAGAAGTATGGCGACAAGTGGCTGGATGCAGCAATGAACCTTGCCGGGAGCTTGACGCTCGACAAGAACGAGTCATTAACCTATCAGCAGGTGATTGAGGCTCCTGGCAAGACAAAGGCGCAACTCTATGTGGCCCTGAATTACTGGGTGACGGCAACCTTCAAAGACAAGTCTGCCATTACGTTGAACGACAAAGAGGCTGGCTGTATCATCGTTTCTTCGACCATCAAGAATATCGCTGAGCACATGGGTACGCTGAACAAGTATTCGGTGAGCATCACACCTGTGATCCGTCTCGATATCAAGGATGGGAAAACACGTGTGACCTATACCGTACAAACCTACGATGTGCTGGCTGACATCAGTGGTGGCTGGATAACGCCTGTGGAGTCGGACAAGAAAACCTATGGGGATTCGAAGCGTAAGGGCGATGACAAGACCAATGCCAATCTTTACGATGAGCAGTGGGAGATAGCCCGCCACTATCCCTTCGTGGAGAAGGATCCCCAGAAGCGCACCTGCTCAAAGGCGCTGGTCATGACACATGCCTACTCGAATGCCATCATCGACAAGGTGGAAGAGGCTATCAAACACGGCATTGTAGGCAACGAAGATGATGATTGGTAAGTATTTGGCGATGGTGTGGTGAAGACCGACTTCACATTCCCCGTCGAATAGGCACTCTCTCCCCTCTGAATAGCCTACTCTTCCCCCTTAGGACGGCTTCTAACAATCTTTTGACTTCTGGTGAGGATTTTTCCTCACCTTTTTTGTGGGCTGTCATTCTCAGCAACAAGGATTTTTCAGCGGAAGTTGCAAAAAAGATGGTGTTTTCTTGTTGGAGAGGAGAAAAAGATGTAATTTTGCAAATACAATACCAAAATCATGGGACGATGAACAGTGAGAAAAGAGGGTGCACAAAAACGACGATGGAATTTGATTTTTGAATGATAATATGATGAAGAAGATATTGTTCCTTACGAAAATGAATGCTTCTGGTCATCACACCTTGCAAGGCATGCATCGACCAGCTATCGTGTTGTTCAGCTTTCTGCTCTTATCGGCTTCGATGTTCGCGGAAGGTGATTTGCCCGTCGTAGAGATGAAGGCAGACAGGACGATGATTTATCCCCAGCGAATGGAGCTGACGGGGGAGGAGACATTGATGGATATCCTTCAGATGGTGCCAGAGCTGATGATTGCCGGTTATGAGGATGTCATTTCCAACTATAACCTCCGCATTGACAACTGTCCGATGAATGGTGACACCAGGTTGATTCTTAGCCAGATGAAAGCCCGGGATATCGCCAAGATTCAAGTTTGTGACAATACGGGCGTTGCGAAGGGAACCATCGGAACGGGTCGGGTGCTGGATATCAACATGAAGATGCCTGAGAGGTTGAATGGCTTCGTGGAAGGGCAGGGAGACTTCGGGAAGGATATGGCAGGCATTGGTGCTGTGAATGCGCTCTATGGCAGTCAGCACACCGACCTCTATGCCAATGCGTCTTATCGTCATCAGGACGGGGATGCGGAGTATCTGACGCTTCACATGACCAACCGGTTTGATGACAGGAACAAGCTGCTGACCTATTTCACCCAGCAGTATCTTGACCGTCCTTCCGGTGCGTCACGTAAGCTCATGGGAAGAGCGAGATACTTCCACACCTTCAATGACCTGGGTACGGAACTGCTGCTTGTGGGCGGCTATCAGCATGCCAGCGACCCGGTCTTGTGCAAAAAGCTGCCATTGTGTATCGCTGAACTGAATACGCCCTTGCTGACCGAGCGGCTGTCCATGATGGTTGGCTTTGAGGGCGATTTCCTGATGACCACTCAAAAGGGTGCGGACAGGAGTTGGGATGTCTTCAACTATGATGCCTACCTACAGTTCACCTATGCCTTGCCAAGGTGGAAGCTGACGGCTGGCCATCGTGTGATGTTCTATCACTACAAATTGACGGAGGCGGGAACCACTCAGAAGCACTCCGACACTCGCCACAATGCCAATGCCTGCGTCATCTATGCACCAGATGGTCGCAATCAGATTCAGCTGGGTTATTACCGCAAATACTATAACCCTTCCCATGACAATTTCTTTCTGAATGCCAGCTCGCTGTCTGACGAGGAATGGGCCATCACGAAGGGACGCCTGGTGGAACGGAACATCAACCAGATGAAGTTGTCCTATGCTTATAGCCGCCAGAAGTTGACGGTGCAGACGGGGGCGAGCTATTATGCCGTTGAAGAGGACGAGAATTTTGCGGAGCTGGGTGCATCGGCCTATTGGAAGGGGAAAGGAGTGAGCCTGACAGGTGGGGCAAATCTGTATGCAGCCAAGAGCAGCACCTATGCATCATTCCGCTTCGCTCCCACCGCTTATCTTCCCCACAACTGGCAGATAGGCCTGCAAATGGTGTGCTATACCAAGCGTTCACCCCAATATGAGGAAACTGGTGTGCCTGTGTATGGATGTCTGTCCGCGAACAAGCAGTTGGGCAGAAAATGGAATGTGGGTGTTGATTGGCATGATATGTTTGACGCCTTCTGTAGCCATGCAAAAGTGAACAGGCATGCTGCCGACATCAAGTTGCAGTATAGATTCTAAAAAAATAGAAGTGAGCATGACAAGTATTGAACTGGATATGATACAGACAGCCGGCATAGGGGCCTTGGCACTCCTCGTCGGTATGGTTCTGACACGCAAGGTGGCTTTTCTGCAGAGATTCTGTGTGCCTTCGCCAGTAAGCGGCGGCATCATCTTCTCGTTGATTACCTTGATGCTATATGGGTTGTGCCATGTGGAGGTGTCGTTCGATGGTACCTTGAAGGATGTCTTCATGCTGGCATTCTTTACCAGCGTAGGTTTCCAGAGCGACCTCAAGGTGTTGAAGCAAGGCGGCAAACTTTTGGTGATGATGCTCGTCCTGCTGGTGGTCATGATTGGCATGCAGAACCTGATGCCCTTGGGCATCACCAAGCTGATGGGTGTTGACCCTCTGATTGGCATGGCTGCCGGTAGCATCTCCATGACTGGCGGACATGGTACGGCTGGCGGATTTGCAAGTGTGCTCGAAGGCATGGGGCTGCAAGGTGCA
>JAFZVN010000087.1 GCA_017617805.1 Bacteroidaceae bacterium
ACAGGCTTACCTGCAGGTTTTCCAGAAGAATCACCCGATGAGAAATCAATGATCTACACCGGGAAGGACATCAGCACCTACATGGAGGCATTCGCTGCCCTTGGCTACAAGCCCGAGCAGGTGACCAAGATTCTGGTTACACACAAGCACGCCGACCATACAGGAGAACTACGCTCGTTCCCCAATGCGAAGGTGTATGTGAACAAGGACGAGATGGATGCTGCCGAGTTGCAGGGACTCACGAACCTTGTACCAGTGAGCTATACCGACGGCCCTTATTATAACTTCCCTGAAAGTCAGAAGATAGCCGATGGCATTTACCTAATTAAGGCAAAGGGTCACACCAATGGCAACAGCATCATCGTGGTGGAGAACGACGGACTGTTCTACATGCTTCATGGCGATATCACCTACGTTGACGAAGCTCTATATGAGAACAAGCTCTCTGTGGTCTTTGATGATCAGGCAGCAGCCCGCGAGACGCTGGACCGAGTGCGTGAGTTCGTACGTAACCATCCCACAGTGTACTGCGGCACCCACACCCCACAGGGCTACGAGAGTCTGGAGGCTAAGCGCGTGATGGACCTCGACAATCCCCTGCCGACAGTCCTTGCGGAAGTGGATTTCACTAAACAGGAGGCCAGCGGCAAGTATGTATGCTCCGTCTGCGGTTACGTATATGACCCAGCTGAGCACGACGGCGTGGCCTTCGAAGACCTACCCGAAGACTGGCGTTGTCCTCGTTGCAAACAGCCCAAGGAGAAATTCAACAAGGCATAATGACATTACTCATCGGCCTACTGATTCCGATGCTGGGCATCGTGCTTGGCTCTGCAGTGGTTTTCCTGACACGTAAAGAAATGTCGGGGCTGCTGCAGAAGTCATTATTGGGCTTTGCGGCTGGTGTGATGGTGGCAGCATCGTTTTGGTCGCTGCTGTTACCAGCTGTCAATATGCAGGACGAATCCAACTGTCAATTATCAATTGTCAATTGTCAATTAACAAAAGTTTTGCCTGCAGTCATCGGCTTTTTGTTGGGCGTGGGATTCCTGTTGCTCATCGATGTGTTGACACCCCACCTGCATATTGGCACCACACAGCCGGAAGGTCCGCGCTCCAGACTCTCCAAAACAACAATGATGATGTTGGCAGTCACCATCCACCATTTCCCTGAAGGGATGGCCATCGGTGTCATGCTGGCAGGAGCCGGTCAGGCGGAAGTCGGCATCAGTGCCGCCAGTGCACTTGTCGTGTCAATTGGCATTGCCATTCAGAATATACCAGAGGGTGCTGTGGTTTCCATTCCGATGCGGGCATCAGGCAAGTCGCGCACCCAATCGTTCCTGTTGGGATGTCTGAGTGGCATCGCCCAACCTCTTGGTGCCATTCTCGTTATCTTGCTGGCAACCCTATTCGTTCCCATGCTCCCTTACATGCTGGCCTTTGCTGCAGGAGCTATGCTTTACGTGGTTGTGGAAGAACTGATTCCAGAAGCCAGCAGTGGTCAGCATACCAATCTCAGCACCATCTTCTTCGCTGTAGGGTTCGCATTGATGATGATGATGGACGTAGTCTTAGGCTAGGCTGGGCCTTTAGATGGGTCTACAGGCGAACAACGATGTCGCCCAATGTGGTCTGAATCTTTATTTGCATATTTAATCGTTAATGTAGCTCTTCGTACTCATGTCGTAGTAGAGCGCTTCCAACTCCTGAAGAGTCAGATTCGCCACGGCATGTTCTATTTTTCGTATCAGCTCTTCACGCCGATAATCCTCGTGTTGCTCAAATCTTCCTGTGTATGCCATGGTTTCAGTTCTTTTATCGTGTTTGACATTAAACTTTTATAAATGTTGGTACAAATATTAAGGATAATTCCATGATTATTCTTACATTTGCAAATAAAATATGCGAAAATAGGCTGCACCTCAGCAATTGAAGCAAGCATCATTGCATTCGGTTTGCACCATCTTTGCATGGATTATTTCAAGAAATAAGGTTTTATGTGTATGATAGAGGATTATGAATGGTAACTGATTAAATGAAAAGATATTTGGAAATGCAATCGGGAAACAAGTACGCGCTGTTCTTTGATATTGATGGGACATTGGTGAGTTTTCAGACACACGAAATTCCGTCCTCAACGATATTAGCTCTCACCCAGGCCAAGGCTAATGGGCACAAAGTCTTTATTGCTACAGGTCGCCCACCGCTAATCATCACCAATCTTGGAGCCATCGAACACCTGATTGATGGTTATGTGGCCATCAATGGAGCTTTGTGCTTTGTGGGTGATGAAGTGATCAGATGCAAGGATATCCCAAGGGAGTCCGTACAGTTGGTGGTGAAGGATGCCTTGGACAAGAGTTACGGACTGATTGTTGTAGGAGAGAACGATGTGGCAGTGTTTGATCCGCAGGGAGATGTTGACAGGATATTTCGTGGTGGGTTAGGTGTGGAGAACTTTGACCAAGCTAAGCCCTTAGATGTTGTGCTTGAACAGAAAATCCTTCAACTGACGCCGTTCTTTCCAAAAGAGTATGAGTGTGACCTGATGAAGCGTATTCCAGATTGCACTTCTGGTCGATGGCACCCGGACTTTACGGACATCACTGCAAAAGGAGCAGACAAGGGGGAAGGAATCATCACGATGGCAACTCATTTCGGATTAGATCCCCAATATACGATAGCCTTTGGAGATGGCGGCAATGACAGTCCCATGATCAAGGCCGCTGGCATTGGTGTGGCGATGGGAAATGCTCTTGAATCCCTCAAGAATGAAGCAAACTACACGACCACTTCCGTTGACGATGATGGCGTGTTGAATGCCTTACTCCATTTTGGGTTGGTATAGATTTCAAGAAATAAGGATAAACTATGATTAGAAAAGCGAACCATAATGATATTGAGCGCATCATAGAACTGCTCCATCAGGTAAACATGGTGCACCACAAAATACGTCCAGACCTGTTCAAACCCAATACAACCAAATATAACGAGCTGGAGCTTGAGACCATACTTCATGATGACAACAAGCCCATCTTTGTTTACGATGACGGAATGGTGTTAGGCTACGCGTTCTGCCAAGTGTCTGAGGTCAAGAACGACCAACTGTTGGAAGACATCAAGACGTTATATATTGATGATATATGTGTAGATGAGAATGCCCGAGGCAAACACGTCGGAAAGGCATTATACGAATTCACACGCGACTATGCCCATTCTATCGGCTGTAATAATATCACCTTGAATGTGTGGGAGGGCAATGTCGCTGCATTACAATTCTATAAGAAAATGGGAATGAAGGTGCAGAAAACTACGATGGAATTTGATTTTTGAATGATAATATGATGAAGATAATTGACGAAAATTTGATTAGCGGCGTGGTGGATGCGGCAAAGCAGTCACCAAGACTGAGAATGAACTACAACTTTCATCAGAGCCTTGATGACAAGTGCCACCGATTCCTCAATGCTTTGGAGCCAGGTACAGTCATTCCCGTACATCACCATCCCACCAAGGACGAGACTTTTGTGATCCTGAAGGGTAGGGTGAGAGTCTCAACATACAATGATGATGGTGAGGTCATAGAATCCTGCGTCATCAGTCATAAAGATGGGAAATACGGTGTGGATATTCCCAAGAACGTATGGCATGGACTTGAATGTCTTGAACCAAGTGTGCTTTTGGAATGTAAAGAAGGTCCATTTGTTGAGCATGAAGTTGATGGAATCTTAGAGATAAAGAACGGCAAGGAAATCTTTCTTGCTGGCGGAGATGAGCGTCTAGCTTATCAGAAAATAATGAATGAGCTTGTATTTCATCAGAAAACATTCCATGAGTTGGCTGTCGATGAGTTGTACGAACTCCTGAGAGTGCGTAGCGAGGTGTTTGTGGTCGAGCAGAACTGCGTCTATCAAGATATGGATAATGATGACCAGAAGTCCATTCACCTCTGGCTGACAATGGATGGAAAGGTCGTTGCCTTGGCACGTGTTTGTCCGGCAGGAACTCACATGCAGGAAATCTCCATTGGCAGAGTTCTTACCACCGAACGGGGCAAAGGCTATGGCAAGCAAATTATGCTTTATGCCATTGAAGTTGCAAAGGAGCACTTTGGTGCAAAGCAAATTGATCTTGAGGCGCAGGAATATGCCAAAGGCTTCTACGAAAGCGTGGGATTCAAGCAATCCTCTGATACTTTCATGCTCGATGGCATTCCTCACATCAGAATGACATTATTATTATGATGGCCATTGACCCAACAAATCCTTTCTGGGAAATCTGCAGAGAGGGTGACTCTTACTCCATTGTTTAAAGGAGTTTAAGAAATTGTCAGCATAGTTTAATCGAGTTTAAATTTCACGTCAACTTGACCATCTTCGAGTGCCATTTTGACAATTGGCACGTAAGTTGCTTTTTAGATGAGTGAAAGCCGACGCTAAAGAGGCCGAGGTGATCAGAACATACGTTAAACTATTAAACTTATAATTAGGAGGTATTGATTATGTTACCAGTAATGTTTCAGAACAGTTGGATGCCAACAGTATTTGAGGATTTTTTGAACAATGATTGGATGCCTCGTGCCAACAGTACAGCACCTGCAGTCAATGTCAAGGAGAGTGAGAAGGCCTACACGATGGAACTTGCA
>JAFZVN010000009.1 GCA_017617805.1 Bacteroidaceae bacterium
GAACGATAGCGCGAGCAACAACGTCGAAGTCAGGGTTGGTAGAAGCACCGTTCATGTAACGGCCATTGCCGAATACGTTAGCAGTTGACCACAACAGCTTGATGCCAGTTTCCTTCATCTTCTCAGCGAGGTAGTCAGTGATAGCCTTGAGGTTAGCCTCGTACTCCTCAACAGATGCACCTTCAGAAACGAGGTCAACATCGTGGAAGCAGAAATAAGGAATGCCGAGCTTCTGCATGATTTCGAAACCTGCGTCAGCCTTCTGCTTAGCGATTTCTACAGCGTTAGCGCCATTGTTCCAAGGGAACTTCTTAGTGCCGCCACCGAACTGGTCGCCACCCTCAGCGCAGAGTGTGTGCCACCATGCCATAGCGAAACGGAGCCAGTCCTTCATGGGCTTACCCATGATCACCTTCTCTGCATCATAATAGTGGAATGCCATTGGATTCTTGGAATCCTTGCCTTCAAACTTGATTTTACCAATCTCTGGAAAATACTCTTTAGCCATAACTAAAAATTTTTAATGGTTGATAATTAATGATAACTATAATGTATGAATAATTTTGTTGACTTGTTGGGTGATGTTAGAGACGCTTTCGGATGCGCTTGAACTTGTAGTAGCGAGCGGCTCGGTGATTCACACCGTCTTGCTTCTCTTCGAGGGGTACCACGTAAGGCATCTGAGCCAGTTTCTTGTGGAAGTTCTTGATGTCGATGCTCACACCTTGCACCGTTTCCATCAGCACTCGGAGCTGGGTGGCTGTGAACTTGCGTGGCAGGAGGTCGAACAGGAGGGTAGGGTCGAGTGTGGATTTCTGTTTCACCGATTCCACAGCTTCCTGCACAATGTCGTTGTGGTCGAACGCCAATCGGGGCAGTTCCCCTATTGGAATCCATTGGGCTGCATAGCCTCCCTCCATCTTCTCCATCCGGCGGTCGATGCGAAGGAGCGACATGTAGGCGATGGTGACGATGCGTTCGATATGGTTATCATCCACGTTGTGGAACCGTTCCAACCACACTCCATCAGCAGGGTTTTTCAATCGGTCTGTTCCTCCGAACGCCTTAAATTGTATCATGTTCACCTGCACCAGTCCCGTCATTTGGGTCAACACACGCTGTGCCGCCTCGTCCAGGTTCTCATCCAAATTGATCAGGCTGCCTGGCAACTTTTGGATGCCATTGCCATCTTCCCCGTCCTTTCCAGTCTGCCGCACAATGAGTACATTGAGTTGCTCGCCGTCAAATCCGAGGAGCACGCAATCTACACTGACGTACGGGTTTACTGTTGCTGCCATAGGGGGAGTCTATTTGGGTTATGAGATTGTTGATTTCGGGTGCAAAGTTATGTATTCCTTTTAAACCGACAAAAGAAAAAGCAACTTTTTTTCATTTTTCTACAAACTTTTTTTCAAATAGTTACTTTTCTTACTTTTTACGATAAGAAAATGCAAGTTCATATCGTAAAAAATACGAAAAGAAAAACGATTTAGTTATTCACTTCGTTCGTCAGCGTCAGGGACAGCACGTTGCCTGTTTCGTGTATCTTTTGGAAGAGCTGGATGAAGTTGGTGCTGTCAATGCTCCTCACCATGAAGTTGATGGTCGTGGTGCCAAGCGTGTAGTCGTAGCGGAAGAACACATCAGAAATATGTACGCGATATTCCTGAAAGAGGTTGCGGAACAAGGTGGCATCCTCCACGATATAGTTCACTTTCAGCCGCACAATCTTCTGTTCCTTTCCTTTGAAGAGTTTCTTTTCGAGGAGTTCCAGCAGGGTCAGTACCAAGATGATGAGCACGCTCGCCACCGTAGCCACCAGATACATGCCAGCACCCACGGCCAGACCGATTGAAGCGACCATCCACATGCCTGCAGCTGTGGTCAGTCCTCTCACCGAACCTTTCATCTGGATGATGGCGCCAGCACCCAAGAAACCGATACCAGAAATGACTTGAGCCGCGATGCGTCCAGGGTCACCGTTTGCTGTCCATCCAAATAGCTTCTCAGGAATGTAGATGCTCACCAGCATGGCCAATGTGGCACCCATGCAAATCAGCGCAAAGGTTCGCATGCCAGCAATCTGTCCCTTGTGGCGACGTTCCAGTCCCACCATCGCACCCAGCACCATGCTCAACAACAGTTTGAATACGCTGCTCACAATATTTACATTCTCGACATTCACCTGTTCTATCAGGTTCATGCCATTCCATGCCTCTTCCATATCTCTCTTTTTCTGATGATTTGACAAAGGTAAGGATTATCAAGAAACCACGCAAACATTCTCCTAAGTTTTTGTTATGTCAGACAGGAATAAACAAAAAAGGGAGCCGATTCTCGCGAACCAGCTCCCTTGTTCCCTTTTCACTTTTCATTTTTCCCTTTTCACTTTCCTCATGTAACGGCGTAACGTGTAACGGCATCAAAGCATCAAGACACCAGTCTTTCTGTATTTGCCCTTCAACTTGCCGTTCTCCTTGAATGTCCCAACTTTTTTCACCAGATGGTCTTCTGTCAGACGTTTGATTCGTACCCGTGCAGCGCTATCGCCCGTCAGATTGAAGCAGCGCATCACATCCTCAGTCGTGAATTCCTCTGGCAGACGCTCAAAGGCATCGAACGACTTCTGCTTGCGCTTCACATTCACTGAGGCCTCATGATCCTGATTGTCGAAGTACTTCTCTGCCAGATGTCCGAAGAAATGACGCTGGCAAGCAAACTGGATGTTGACCAGCAGCTCCGCCAATTGCCAATCGACCTTGTCTGTCTCGAAGGTGCCACAGCAGTACTGGCCATCCTCATGCATGCTCTCCCAATGGCGCAGCACAATGAAAGGAGCGGAGAAGTTCAGACCATGATAGGCACAGCGCTTCAAGAGCATCTCGTCAGCACGTGAATGGTTCTCCTCGGCATCCTCCATGCGACGGGCTGTCCAGTCGTAGAGGGCATCGACAATCTTCTGCACAGGCAGTTCACCTTTCATTCTATCAAGACGAGTGGCACATTCTTTCAGCCGTTCGTCGCTTTCGATATCGACATGGCTCTCACGATCCATCATCTTGAAGTTGGTTGTGGGCAGCGGAATGCAGGTCAATCGAGTCGCGAGACCACTGCCAAAATTCTGCTCATTCACCTTCTTCTTCAAGGCGATGGGTGTGCCTGTGTAGATGAAGTTCCAGAACACGTAGAAGTCTTGAAAGATGGAGTCATTATTGGAATATGCCTGACCATCCTCTTCATTATGGAAAGCCTTCAACTCCAACGATTGCTTGTCAATCCACGAGCCACCTTTCTGCACAGAGACGGTATTGTCCAGCTCCGTGTCGAAGGTGAGCATGTGCAGATGCATCTCCTCGCCATCCACCACTTCCACCGCATTCACCATGTCCTGAATGAACTGGGCATTACTCGTTCGTGCCGGATGAATCCTCACCACCACCTTGGGCTTCTTGGGTTTCTCCTTGTTCGCTCCCTTGGTGCGCATCTCCTCTCGATAGGCATTGATGGCCTTTCGTCCTTCCATATCAGCCACCACGATAGGGCCAGTCAGCAACTTATACAATCGAGTGGCAAAGCTCTTTCCTGATGCTGGGTCGCCAATGATGAAGGTCGAATTGTTCAAGCGGCGAAGTTCTTCAGGACGATGGTAGAACCTATATGTACATCTCGTCATCAGGGTCATCATCAACCCACCAGCCACAAACACAGCCGCTGGATACTGATTCCTTTTGAGTCCCTTGCACACATCCTTCAAGATAGGGAACTTGGGAAAGAGCGCCTCAATCTGCCTGCCCCAATCTTCGAGTTGAGCTTCCAGCTGGAGTCTTTCCCCAGCTCTCCACTGTGATGGAGAAGAAGCATCAGGCGAGGAAGCCTTCTTCTGCACTTGGGCATTGATCTGGCGAAGGCTGGCATTCATGAAGCCCTTGTCGGCATCGTACTTCTCGTAGAAATAGTCAATGAGCTTCTTGCAGTCCTCCGTCTGCGAGTAGTTAGGGAGACGCTGTGCCACAACCGCATACAGTTGCTGACGGGTCATCAGTTTTCCCACACCCACCGAGAGCACCGCCATGAGGTTGGTGTGCCAGCTGTGTTCACCCCACACATCCATCGCATCCGGGTTCAATCCCGCCTGCTGCGCACAGAGGTCGAAAGCAGCGAGCGCATTCTTTTCTGGGGCGAGGAGCGAGGAGCAAGGGACAAGAGAAATGTTGGCCATTGAATTCCTAACGAGCAGAGTATCCTCTTGCCCCTCGCTCCCTGCCCCTTGCTCCTTTATCTCAAATATTTCATCATCCAAATACAACAGATCCTCTTCGCTTGCTGTAGTGGTGAAGAAAACCCTTGTGATGTCCTTGGCACCCTTGTCGAACTTCACGCCCAGCAGGTCGCTTGCCCATTTCAGGTTTTCCTCCTGCGTCAGTTCGGGTCGACGACGGAACACCAGATGATACCCCTTCGTGGCCGACCGTTCCAGCATCATCAAGCCCAGTTCCTTCTTTTTCGACTGCACCAGTTCAGGCACCTTCCTCATCCATTCCTCCTTTCTGGTGGCCATCTGCTCTTCCCCTTCATGGGGAAGTGGGGAAGGGGTCCAGTCGATGTCCATGCCCACGGTGGTGCTCATGTGTTTGGAGCCTTTCAACGTGCCGTCCTCATTGGGCAGACATGAGTAGTTCATCTGCACAAGGTCGGATTTCAATCGTTCCTCGCCTTGACGAATCCTACTGACATTGGACAGCTGACTGCCTCCATTCCTCAACTTTAGATACTCTTGCCTTGTGAGGATGGGGCGCATGTACTTCGCCCCATCCTTCGTATAAACATAATGTACACTCATGGTATTAAGATTTATTTTTACTTTTAACATACCCCTTCGGGGTGATTTAGCTGATTATTCAGATTCTCTTTTATCGTATCTTTAGCACGCTTGGCTTGCCCAAGACTCCTCCAAATTCTTCCAATCTACCGCGAAGCGATGTAGTTAACTACGCCGATTAATCGGCAGATTATTATGATTTAGAAGATTTTTCTGATTCATCTGCTTCATCGCTCGCGAAGCGGGCTTGTTTGATTTAATGATTGTTTCAAGCATATTGGGGAAATGCTTTGTAATAGGCTTTCTTCACCGTTTCCAAGTCGGCGTAGGTGATGAATCTATCGCCATTCTCCACTTTGGCCATCGCCCATACGAGCCAGATGGCATCGCGTCGTTTCTCCTCAATCCAAGAGTCCACCACGATGAGGTCTGTCTCTTTCAGACCTGCCTCCTTGCAGACTCGTTCGATGTAGGCACGAGTCTTGTTGTGGTCTTGGGGTGGTGCCCAGCGGTAAATGATTTCCCGAACCGACCAGATGTGATATTTCAGGTTGTAGGTGTTCAGCAGCCGGAACGCTGCTCGGTACCCATCCTCCATCGTCTCGAAGATGCAGAACTTGCCGTCGTGGCCTTTCTGCCCCTTCCAAGGTTTCATGCTTTTCCTGATATTGAGGGGGTTGCGATTACGCAATCCCCTCGGAATATACTTGTTTGTTGTCATAAGTTCATTTTTCACTTTCATCTTTCTTTTCATTTTTGATTAAGTCGATGAATAACTCGATCAATGCTCTCAGCACGCCAATAATGACCTGCACTTGTTTTCTTGTCAGTTTCATACAATCACATTTTAGTTTTTCACTTTCTTCTCGATGAAATCCCGGCCGTGCTTTGTCCACACCAGGTATTGTCGCTCCTTCTTCTCGCCGTCCAGTCCATAGTAGTGGAAAGTCCTCTCCTGCGTGTAGCCCAGATGTTCGTACTGACCCTGCAGCTGGTAACGTCCCCCGTTGCGGAACTGTACCCCCTTCTTGACCAGCAGTTTGTTCAGCTCCTTGGTGGTCAGTCCCATCGTACGGGCGATGTCGGTCGTTGTCATGCAGTCATCTGCGGGCAGGTTATAGCGGGCGATGGTGCGCTGCATGATGTTGGCTGCCAGCTGCAGCACCTCCCCCTCGGTCAACCGCTCCCCCGTGCGCATGTTCCTTGTAGGAATGTAGCCGCCCGTCTGGCGGATTTGCGGCAGCACCTCGCTGGTCACCCACCGTTTGAATGCCTTTGCCTGCTCCAGCTGCGAGGAGAGGACGAGGGAGTAGAGACCTGACTCGTTGATGAAGATGACGTTTGACTTGTAGTTCGAACCAGATACTTGAATCAGGTATTTGATTTTGTCCTCATTCTCTATATGTACTTGCAAAGCATTTGAAGGATTAGCATATCCCAGTGCCTTTGCCACGTCCTTGCCCACGAAGAAGGTTTCGCCCTTTTCATTTGTCATTGTGCGGATTTCTCCGAACTGCTCGTTTCTGAAAATCTGAATGTTTGTTTCCATGTTCTTGCTTTGTTTTAAGAATTAGTTGATTCGTTGTGAGATGTTGATGAGTTTTACGTTGTTGTACTTCTTTCCATTGTAGTCCCTCACGCCGAACGAGATGGTCAGATCACATTCCACTCCTCGCGTCATGAGGTCGTTGAGCTTTTCGATATACTCAGGGTTGCCTGCTGAGTGATCGCATACGAGTTCGTCCTCACCTTGCTTGCCATCCTGACGAACATAGGGGATGCCAACTGTCACTGGATAGGTGAATCTCTGCTCACCCTCCTTGGTGTTCCACTTGCGTGGCTCACCGATTTCCTTGATGAATCCTGTCTTGATCATAAAATTAGTTTTTAGACTTTAGTTTATAGACTTTAGCATTTCACTTTTAACATACCCCTTCGGGGTGATTTCCCAGATTTCCCAGATTCTTTTCATCCTCCCTAATCCTCCTAATTATCCTAATCTACCGCGAAGCGGTGTAGTTAACTACGCCGATTAATCGGCAGATTATTATGATTTAGAAGATTTTTCTGATTCATCTGTTTCATCGCTCGCGAAGCGGGCTTGTTTTTCCTGTTCCAAACTTTCAAAGAGCGTGCAAGCCGAACACAAAGCGAAAGCTCGCTTTTGGGCTTTGTTGAGGCGCCGCCGATTTTCGCGGTAACGCAATGATCGCCGTCGTTTCATTTTCGACAGTGCAAAGTTACGGACATAAAAAAACCTCCGCAACGGATTGTTGCAGAGGTTCTTAGGGGTTAAGAAGGGTTAAGCAGCGTTAAGCAGAATTAAGCAAGGTTAACCCAATTGTCATCCACGATTTGCAAAAAGCCCTATTTTAGGTCTCTGAATCGCTTGATGAAAGGCGCTATTTCCTTCTCGTCATAGGAGGAACCATTAGTTCCATTCACCCAGTTGCTGAAGTTTGCCTTGTTCAGGCTCGTGCCAAATGATTTGTTGAAACTATTCACATCAAACGATGGCAGAAGTGCGTCAGCTTCCATTGCTGCACGCAATGGCAATAAGATGTATTTGGCGGTCTTGCCTTCTTGAACAGCGTCAAGCACCATTTCCTTCAACAGAGGCAAGGCTGGGTATATGTCCCCCTCTTCTTTCTCCATACGCTCACCATAATAATTATATGTGTTCGTCTGCGAACCAATCACCTGCCCAATCTGAAACTGGGCACCCGTCTTCCCCATCGCCTCGAACAGGTCAGAAAGGGTCTTCTTCTCTTTTTCCGTCATTGTTGATCTGATTTTTTCTTGTTTTGTAATAATTGCAATAGCTGGGCTGTCTGTATTTCGCCCATCAAGTAGTTATTGTCCTGCTTTGCAACCAGCTGCCCGATCTGCTTGGGGCTGTTACGTAGCTCCTGAGTCTCATGCGTGCGCTTCATGACCGATACCAGCAGCCTATACAAATCAGGATTCGTCTGGTGCAGGGAGTACATGCTGAAGGCATGGACAAGCCTGCTCGCATAGGCCACATCCCCACTGTTGACTGCATCTTCCAGCAGCCACTCCATTAGTGTGCTATTTCCATCGTTTCCTGTCATATAGGGTGGTAAGGGTATGGACGGTTTCAGCGAGCCGCCTGTTTATAACTTTGAAATTGAGGGTGTTATGGAGTTTTTCCCCCTTTTCCTCCAGAGTCAGCTCCGCAAGCAGAGCCTTCTCATCAACTTTCATTGATTTTGCACAAAGGTACGCATTTCCCTTTTAATTTACTGAGCAACACCCACAATTTTTTTCAAAAAGTTTTCAATACCCCTGTTGATAACTTCACACAAAAATGATTGTCAATAAGATACAAAAATCGGGACGAAAAACGCCCCGATTTGGATGAAATTCTCACGCAATGCCGATGGACAAAGGCTTGGAAGCAGATGGAGAGAAAAAGAGTGTAAAGTAGAGATTGCAATTCAAGTTTTCATGAAGTTGTCAGAGAGTGCTGATGCTTCACAGGGAAGGTGAAATAGGTGTCTGGGAAGGGTTCGTCCTTCAGCGTGAAGTGCCACCACTCGGTGTCGAAAGGCTTGAAGCCGTGACGGAGCATAGCTTGACGCAGGATCATGCGGTTCTTGAACTGTTCGGGGGTGATAGCCCCTCTCCCCGCTCCCCCCGAAGGGAGGAGAGCCTTAGACGATAGAGGATTCCCCTCCTCAGGGGAGGGGTTAGGGGTAGGCTGGCCTGTGTATTCGCCCGTCTCAGGATTGCCACAGAAATCGGGATGGCTCTCAGGACCGAACCAGTCGAAGGTGCCGCCCATGTCCACCTCCTTCTCCGTCGCCATGTCGAACAGCGTCAGGTCGAGGGTAGAGCCACGCATGTGGCCACTCTTTGCACAGATATACTCTTGGTCGAAGAGCACGCTCTTGTCGAGGTCGGGATAGAAGTAGGGCTTCATCAGTGTGTCGTTGATGTCCTCTGCCCAGCGCATGAAATGGTCAACACCCTGCTGCGGACGGTAGGCATCGTAGATCTTCAAGCGATAGCCTTGGGCTTTCACA
>JAFZVN010000088.1 GCA_017617805.1 Bacteroidaceae bacterium
AGGTTATAAGGACGAGCTAAAACCCATGTTCAAATCAACTCCAACCCAATTCCAGACCATCATCTTCGCCTCTTCCGACACTCCGAATGTCGGAGACCATGACGGAGACGTGTCGGAGACGAAACTCACTGAGCGTCAGCAGAAAATCCTCAATCTCATCAAAGAGTCTCCGACAATAACAGGCAGACAAATGTCGGAGATATTGTCGGTGAGCCAACGCACCATCGAACGTGACCTTTCTGCTTTACAAAAGATAGGTATTCTTAAGCGTGAAGGCAAGGATAATGATGGGTTATGGATAGTGCTTTATTAAGTTTGGTGTAATAAGTATTAGTTTGAATTATTTGCAATGTTAGCACAAACAACCTCTTCAAAAACATACTCAAAGGGTGACTATAAAAGATTGAGTGATCGTATTAGGAAGAATCCTAATAATATTGAATCTGCCGATTACGAAATGCTACAAGCATTGCGATTAACATATAAAGATTCGTTGGCCATAGTATTTAACACATTAGACAGACTTGCACATGGAATTGATAAAGACTGTGTTTGTACCTACAGAATTAAGCGTATTGAATCCATTATCAGCAAACTACTTCGTTTCCCAGACATGGAAGTACAGAGAGTTGCAGATATTGCTGGGTGTAGGTGTATTATGACAAATACAAATCAAGCAGTCGAATTGTATGAAAAAATTATAAAATCGTCAAACAAGTTGCCTTTTTCAATCAAAGGAGATCCAGACAGACATAATTACATAAATCATCCTAAAGAAGATGGTTATCGCTCAATACATTTAATAGTTCAATTAAACGACGAAGGCAAAAAAGTAATAGAAATTCAAATAAGAAGTCTCGAACATCACAATTGGGCCACATTAGTTGAGATTTCTGATGTTATCTTTAATTCGAAGCTTAAAGAATATGGTCCGAAAGTGGAGCCAGAGTTATATGAGTTCCATAAAATATTGTCAAAACCTGATTGTGATCTTACAATTCAGGATTATACTCAGATAGCTGAAATTTCTGGAAAATATAAGTACCTTGAAAAGATAGGTTCAATTTTCTCTGCTAACACAATTGAATTGAGGCAGCAGCGGAATAAATTGAAAATGAGTAAAATATGTTTCTTTCTTATTTCAACAGGCTCTGATGGTAAGCCTTTGCTAAGGGGCTTTAAAAATTTTGATGATGCAGAAACTGCATATTTTGAATGGTTCTCTAACAATTCTGACAACAAAAATATTGTCCTAACGCATTTAAATAAAACAAGTTTTGATAAGTTAAGTATAGCTTACTCAAATTACTTCCTCACATATAATGCGACAACGCTAAGAATTCTCCAAGCAATATCAATAGTTGCTACAAATGCATACAACCATTTTGTGTTATCGAAGTTTAAAAAATATTACAAAGCATTTTGGTATATAGTCACGATCTGGTTTGGAGATAAATTAAAGGAAGCTAATTTCTTTAACCACGATATCGATATACGAAAAAGTAGACAGAAAAAGAATGAATGGTCATCTTCAATTCTTTCCAGTGTATATAGTATAAATAGAATTGTCATAGATATGCAGAAGAGATTCTCGACGAATCCATTCTATTTCATAATGAAACTTGCCAAAAATGAAATAGATAAGAAACTTTCACGAGGGATTGTATATTTAAGAAGAGATTAAAAAATAACTGTCAATGATGGAATTAGCAGTTTCCGATTGAATTCGCAGGACTTATAAAGACTATAACAACAGACAACGGAACGGAATTCTGCAACCACAAGGCAATAGCAATGGGGCTGGACACCACTGTCTACTTCACAGATCCGTATGCATCATGGCAGAAAGGAGCCATAGAGAATGCAAACGGACTCATCAGACAATATATACCCAAGTCAACACCAATAAAACATCTAAAAGACAGCGACATCGATGAAATCACAACGAAAATCAACACGAGGCCAAGAAAAAAACTCAATTTCTCAACACCAATGGAGGAGTTTTTCAATTACTTGTTGTAAATTTGCACTTGCTTGTTGAATTCGCAGCGTGTTTATAAAAGTTAAAAACGTTAAATCTTCATCTTCTTAAATCTCTAAAGAACCTTGCGCTGCCATTTTTCTACCGTTTAAGACGTAAATAGCTGATAGAAAGAGATTTGCAAATACTCAAACTGTAAGAATCTGACTTCCATTACTATTCCCCAGAGTGTGACTAGCATTGGTGAAGCCGCTTTCTATGGTTGTGGTAAATTGACTACAATGAATGTTGATGAAAGAAACACAAAATATGATTCCCGTAACCATTGTAATGCTATAATAGAGACCTCAACAAATACGCTAATAAGTGGATTTAGCACGACCATTATCCCTAATAGCGTGACAAGTATCGCAAATTATGCATTCGCTTACTTAAATAACTTGAGTATGACCTCTATTGTTATCCCCAATAGCGTAAAAAAAATTGGGAAATCCTCTTTTCGTAGCTGTTTGAAATTAACATCAGTAGAAATTCCGAATAGTGTGGAAAGTATCGGTGATTATGCTTTCTGTGATTGTAAAGATCTGACTTCCATTACTATCCCAAACAGTGTAAAAATAATTAGCGAAGGTGCGTTCGATGGATGCAGTAGCCTGCCTTCAATCACAATTCCTAAAGGGGTGACAAGTATTGGCTATGCGCCTTTTGCTAACTGTAAGGTTCTGACATCTGTTGTTTCAGAAGTAGAAGAACCCTTCTCTATTGATAATATGACTTTCTCCAATATCTCGTCATCTTGTACGCTTACTGTTCCATATGGTAAAAGGGATGCATACATTGCTAAAGGCTGGACGGCAGATGTGTTTAAGGGTGGTATTATAGAAGCTGCGCCAGATATAAATATGACCAACACTCTCTCCATAACCGATATAACCGCTCAAATCGGCACACAAATTGATTTACCAGTGTCATTAACCAACACAGAGAAGATTGTAGCTGCCCAATTTGATTTATATTTGCCAACGGGAGTAACGTGTCTGAAGGTAGCTTGTACAGATCGTGCGCCTTTGTCCTCTACGTCTGCAAGCCAAAATAATGAAGGAGTATATCGTATTGTAGTTTCCTCCCTTAGTAACGAAGTAATCACTGGAACGGATGGAGTGCTGATGAACATTACATTAAATGTGGATGCGAGCGTTTCCACTGATAATTATAGCATACGCCTCACAAATATAGTTTTTTCTACTAGAGAAGAACAACCTATACATCCAGCAGATGCGAATGCGACACTTTCTATCATTGAAAACCTACTGCCTACAAGTTACCAGCTAATCTACAAAGTGGATGATGACATCTACAAGACCTACGAAGTGGAGTATGGAGCAAGCATTACACCTGAGGCTGCGCCAACCAAAGAGGGCTATGTGTTCTCTGGCTGGAGCGAAATGCCTGAGACGATGCCAGACCATGATGTGGTTGTGACAGGCAAGTTCTGCTCAACTGCCAATAGGATGGAGATTAAGCCGAAGGAAGTCTGCATAGGCAGAACGGCTGTGCTGCCCGTTGAATTGATTAATGACGCAGCTGTCAAAGCTTTCGAGTTTGAAGTTTCTTTGCCTGATGGCATCATGCTGACAGATTGTGAACTGACTACCAGAAAGGGGAGTGACCATAAAGTCTATTTCTCTCAACTCGCCAATGGTAAATACAAAGTAATGTCGTATGCAACTCCTTCCATGCCATTCAGCGGGAATGAAGGCGAAATCGTCAACTTGATTCTTGATGTAAGCAGCACGATGGAGAAAGGTGTCTATAATGTCAGCATCAAGAATATAGAGCTGACCTCGACGGATGTTGCAGCCATCATCCTGGCAGATGTGAATGCTCAATTGATAGTCACAGAAATTTTGCCAGGTGATGCGAATGGAGATGGAAGGGTGTCTGTGACAGATGTGGTTTCTATCGTAGATTATATCACAGGTAACCCACCAGCCCAATTTGTCGCTGATGCAGCTGATGCAAACGGAGACGGAATCATCAATATCTTTGACGTGACCAAGACGGTGAACATCATCCTTGGATTCGATGATGAGGAAGAAATGGAATCAAAAGCACGAGAGGACGCTCATACATCTTCCGCTACACTGTTCACTTCGATGGAGAACGGACGCACTGACCTCATGCTGGAAAGAGTTGATGATTTCATCGCCATGCAGTTCGATGTGGTGGTACCTGAAGGAACAGAACTGCTTGATGTACGCCTCCACAGTGTTGCCGACCATGCTATGGCATTTGGACGTACGGGTGAAAACCGCTACACGGTCATCGCCTATTCAATGAGCAATGCCACCTTCCGCACGACAGATGATGCCCTTGCTGCTTTGCTGTTCTCTGATGAGAAGGCCGCATCCATCGAGAATGCCACTTTCGTCACCAAAGATGGACGTTGCGTAGGTATGGATGTCGCTAACCTTAGCACAGGTATTGCGACCGTGAAGGGTGAACGTAGTTCGGATGCAGTCTATACGTTGTCTGGACAATTTGTCGGAACCGACACGAAGCCTTTATCCAAGAGCGTTTATATTCGTGGTGGAAGAAAGATCATCGTGAAATAAATCTGTAAGGCATTATGGGAAAAAGATATTTATTGTTGATGTTAGGACTGCTTGTCCTTGTGTGCGGATTACGTGCAGAGGACAAGCTCTACATCGAAGATTTCGTCATCCGTCAGGGCGAGACGAAGACAGTGGAAGTGATGCTCGACAATCCCGATGTGGCCTACAGGGATATGCAGTTCAATCTCTATCTGCCAGCAGGTGTCAGCATCGCAAAGAATCAGGACGGTCGTTTCCTTGTTAGTTTGGGAAGCCGATGCACCTCAAATCATTCCACAGTGGTGACATGGCAAAATGATCACTATGTGGTAGTGCTCTACAGTGGTGGCAGAGCGGCACTTGGTGGAAACAGCGGTGCAGTCATGAGCCTTACATTGGAGGCTGATGCCAATGCTGCCATTGGGAAGAAGGAGGGGCAATTCCGCAATGTCAGCCTCTCGAAAGTCAATGCCACTGGTCCCACCTATGAGGGATTCTCGTTCAATGTGACTGTGAGTGGTGCATTACATACGTTGACTTATGTGGTGGATGGTCAGACGTATAAGACTTACGAGGTGGAGTATGGTGCAAGCATCACAGCGGAAACTGCGCCATCCAAGGAAGGTTATTCTTTCACAGGATGGAGTGAAATACCTGCAACGATGCCAGCGAAAGACGTGATGGTGATTGGTACATTCAGCGTCAACAAATATAAGTTGATTTATACTGTAGATAGTAAGGAATACAAATCCTACGAAGTGGAGTATGGCACAAGCATCACAGCAGAAGTCGCACCGACTAAGGAGGGTCACACCTTTTCAGGTTGGAGCGAGATACCTGCAACGATGCCAGCCAAGGATGTGACTGTGACAGGAACATTTTCAAAGGGGGCTTACCAAATCGTATATGTGGTGGATGGTCAGACTTATAAGATCATCCGTATGGACTTTGGTAGCACCATCACACTAGAAGATGCTCCCACCAAGGAAGGCTATACATTCTCTGGATGGAGTGAGATACCCGAAATGATGCCAGCTAAGGATGTGACTGTGATTGGTACATTCAGCATCAATAAATATAAGCTGACTTATTCCGTAGATGGTAAGGAATACAAATCCTACGAAGTGGAGTATGGTACAAGCATCACAGCTGAGGCTGTACCAACAAGAGAAGGTTCTACTTTCTCAGGCTGGAGTGAAATCCCAGCGACGATGCCAGCGAAAGATGTGAGTGTGACAGGAACGTTCAGCATCAATAAATACACGTTGACATACATTGTGGATGGTGAAACCTACAAGTCATACGAGTTGGAGTATGGAGCAAATATTTCAGCAGAGGCTGCACCAACAAAGGAAGGCTACACTTTCTCTGGTTGGAGTGATATTCCTGCAACTATGCCTGCGAAGGATGTGACAGTAACAGGTTCTTTCACTAAGGGAGCATATCAAATCATTTACTTGGTGGATGGACAAACGTACAAAACCATCCGTATGGATTTCAATAGCAGTATCACACCAGAGGACAATCCGACCAAGGAAGGCTACACCTTCTCTGGTTGGAGTGAAATCCCTGTCACGATGCCAGCAAAGGATGTGACGGTGACAGGTTCATTCACTATCAACAAGTACAAACTGGTTTATCAAGTTGATGGTAAAGAATACAAGTCTTACGAGATAGAGTTTGGCTCCACCATCACAGCAGAAACTGCACCAACCAAGGAGGGGCATACCTTCTCTGGTTGGAGCGAGATACCTGAAGCGATGCCAGCTAAGGATGTGACCGTGACAGGAACATTCAGCGTCAACAAATATAAGCTGACTTATACTGTGGATGGCAAGGAATACAAATCTTACGAGATGGAATATGGAGCAAGCATTACAGCAGAAGCTGCACCAATCAAGGACGGCTACACCTTCTCTGGCTGGAGTGAAATCCCAGCGACGATGCCAGCGAAAGATGTGAGTGTGGCAGGAACGTTTACCATTAACAAATACACGTTGACATACATTGTAGATGGTGAAACATACAAGACATACGAAGTGGAGTATGGAGCAAGCATCGTGGCAGAAGATGCTCCCACCAAGGAGGGACACTCCTTCTCTGGCTGGAGCGAGATACCTGCGACGATGCCAGCGAAGAACGTGACTGTGACAGGTTCCTTCTCTAAGGGTGCATATCAGATTATTTACATGGTGGATGATCAGACTTACAAGATCATCCGTATGGACTTTGGTAGCAGCATCACACCAGAAGATGCTCCCACCAAGGAAGGCTACACTTTCTTTGGCTGGAGCGAAATACCTGCAACGATGCCAGCGAAGGACGTAACTGTTACTGGAACATTCACCATCAATAAGTATAAGCTGACTTATCAAGTAGATGGTCAAGAATACAAATCTTACGAGATAGAGTATGGAACTAACATCACAGCAGAAACTGCACCAACCAAGGAGGGACACACCTTCTCTGGCTGGAGCGAAATTCCTGCAACGATGCCGGCCAAGGATGTGACTGTGACAGGTTCATTCTCCAAAGGAACTTACCAAATCACATACGTGGTGGATGGACAGACTTACAAGACTATCCGTATGGACTTTGGTAGCACCATCATACCAGAAGATGCTCCCACCAAGGAAGGCTACACATTCTCTGGATGGAATGAGATTCCTGCAACAATGCCAGCTAAGGATGTGACTGTGATTGGTACATTCAGCATCAACAAATATAAGCTGACATACACTGTAGATGGTGAGACTCACAAGACATACGAAATGGAATATGGTACAAGCATCACAGCAGAGGCTGCGCCAACCAAGGAGGGTCACACCTTCTCTGGCTGGAGTGAAATCCCAGCGACGATGCCTGCGAAGGATGTGATAGTGACAGGTTCATTCACCATCAACAAATACACTTTGACATACATTGTTGATGGCGAGAGCTACAAGACATACGAAGTGGAATATGGAGCAAGTATCACAGCAGAAGATGCACCAGCTAAGGAAGGCCATACATTCTCTGGTTGGAGTGAGATACCTGCAACTATGCCAGCGAAGGATGTGATAGTGACAGGAACCTTTATTCCACTGCCAAATTCAGAGTTGATTATTCAATTGGAGGAAGGTTGGAACTGGATTTCCCACAATGTCGCCAATAGTTTGAATCCAACAGAGGTGTTTGGAGAGAACGTGATAGAAGTGAAGAACCAGACGAAGGGACTCATCAGAGACACTCAATATGGTATGGTGGGCAACCTGAAGGAATTAGTAGCAACAGAAGCCTATAAGGTGAAGACAACGGAGGCAGATACGGAACCCTATCAGCTTTCGGATCAGCTTTTCGATACAGAAGCCCATGCCATCAACTTGAAGAAGGGTTGGAACTGGATAGGCTATCCAATGGCTAACGAAGCTACCATAGAGGATGCCTTGAAGGGCTTCACACCTATGGAAGGTGACTGCATTGTAGGACAGGATGATTTCTCCACTTACACAGGTAGTTCATGGGATGGCTTGTTAGTGGTTCTTACCCCAGGCAAGGGCTATATGTACAGGTCTGGTGAAACGAAATCCGTTCATTTCAGCAAAACTGCTGAAGCCAAAGCAAGAGAGGCGAAAGCAAGGATAGAAGAGACAGCTGAAAGCTCATGGACTTGCGACATTCATAAGTATCCAAACAGAATGCCGACTATTGCTCGTCTTTATATAAAAGATGTGGAGGCTGATGCGAGCGATTATGATGTTGCTGCCTTCTGTGGTGATGAGTGCAGAGGTGTGGGCAAGGTGGTGAAAGGTGTGCTGATGATGAATGTGTGTGGCGAAGGCGGAGAGGACATCACATTCAAGGCTATCGACAAGACGTCGGGCATCGTGCTGAACATCCAAGAGAGCGTCTCTTTCTCAGGCGATGTGCTGGGGGCTTACACTGAGCCTTTCAGGTTAACTATTAGTGGAGAATCTATCACCGGCATTGCCACCATCAAGAGCGAAACAGCTGTGGATGCCATCTACAATGTGGCTGGCCAGCGTATCTCTACAGATAAGCAGACCTTGTCAAAGGGTGTGTATATATATCAAGGTAAGAAGGTCATGATCAAGTGATCCTTTCATGATACAGTTAATGAAGGTGGGTGCTCAGACTGGGTATCCACCTTTATGGTTTCTCCAAGGCACCCTCCTGATTTGGGAGAGTGCCTGTGTCTGCAATAAGGGGTGGACGAAATGGCTACCCCTGAGGAATGGTCAATAGGAAGAGCTGGCATCGCGATTTGCGATGTCAGGTCTGACCTGACCCGACGAAATGTCTCCCTAAAAGCAAAATAATAGAAAAAAGATTTGAAAGATTCTAAAAAGGATGGGCTCGATTGAATAGAAAAATCCTTTTTTCGTTTATTTTCTGTTTATAAAGCCTTTGGCCTTCAGCCATTGTATCATCTGGGTACTCCACGTCTCAGTCGTTGTCTCACCTGTCTGAGGCATCAGTTCGTAAGGACCTTTGCCGTCGCCATACATGTGAAGTTCGGCATTGGCTCCCGCTTTTTTCCATTCCATGAAAAGGGAGACCAGACCTGCAGCCACATTAGGATGGTCAACACGTGTCATAATCAGCAACGGGGGTGCATCTTGAGGCACTGTGACGGGCATCAACGATGGACCGAAATTGGTGCAAAGGAAGTCGGGACGTGCGTTGTTGTCGGCTGAGATTGTAGCAGCTATGGCTACACCGCCACCTGCTGAAAATCCCAGATAGCCAATCTTGTCTGTACTGATGTGCCACTCGTCGGCATGTTCCCTCACCATTCGGATGGCGGACTTGGCATCCTCTGCAGCCAAACGGATGATGGAATCGCCATATGCAAAGTGCATCGGGTTTGCGTCGGCCTTGGGAAATTGCTCTGGATGTGTCACGTCAACCATAGGAGGCATCTGCATGCCTTGTGGCATTTGGCCACCGCCTTTGTTCAGATGGTAACGCAGACCGACAGCTGCAATGCCGTGTTCATTCAGGAACGACGCCATTTTCACCACATCGCTTTCCCACGAAAGCCACCTCATGGCTCCGCCTGGGCACAACACGACTGCACAGCCATTGACCAACTCTGGTTGAGGCAGATACACCTCAATCATGGGTCGGTCGTTTTCGTCCATGGAATTATCGCCTGTGGAAAGGAAATACTGCTTTTGTGCCGACAACGACACGGGCAAGAGTAGCAGAAGAAACAGTAGAAATTGCTTCATAAGAACGCTCAAATTCATATAGTATTAAAAAGAATCTGTACAAATTCTATGCTTTTTGACATTAAACTTTAATAAACTGGCTACAAATATAAGGATAATTCCATTATTATTCATACATTTGCAACTATAATTTAATTAAATCACGAAATTCTGTATGAAAATGAAGAGTTTACTGATCACATTGGCTGTGTCATCATTGATGATGTCCGCTACCTCTTGCAACAATGGCAAGAGCACGAATACCCCAAACGACACCGAAGAGGTGAAAGATGAGATGAAGGTGGAAGAACGGACAGAAGAAGAGGAAAGGGCAGATGCGTTGGAGGATGATGCAATGATCCGAGACTTCATCACTAACATGTATGAGAATGATCTCTATTTGAAATCTGATTTTCTTGAGGCGCATTGCTCCAAGGGACTGTTGCAGTATCTCAAAAACCAATACGAATATGATGGTGAAGGCTATGCCGTTTGGCTTTTCCGCACAAGTTCGCAAGATGGTAAGCCTGGTGCTGAGGATGTTGAGAACAAGGTGCTCACTATCACCAAAGACAATGAGGGCTGGTATCACTACACGTTCACTGATGGAGGTTGGCACGGCGAGAACAAGCTGAAGGTTCATGTGGAGAACGACGAAGTTGTGATGGACGAATTGAAGAGCGTCTATGACGAAGATGCAGCACAATATAATTAGAAAGGTAGCGAATGAAGGAAGATGAAATGAATCCATGAGCAATATTGTGATTGCCATCTTTCTATTGAGTATCGGAGCAAGTTTCGTTCAGCGTACAACAGGCTTTGGTTTTGGCATCTTCATTATGACGATGTTGCCGTTCTTAATGCCTTCGTATGGCGAAGCGACAACCTTGTCTGGCATTTTAGCCATTACGACCTCGGCTGTCATCGCTTGGAAACTGAGAACATACGTCTCTTGGCGTCGGCTTTGGCCGATATTGTTGACATTTATCATTGTTTCGACGATAGCCATCTTTGCTCTGACACGCATCGAAGACCATATCCTAAGACGTGTTTTGGGAGTAGTGCTGATCGCTATCAGCATCTATTTCACATTATACAGCAAGAAGATTAAACTTCCAACCACGAAGAAAGTGCAGGTTGGAGCAGGAACTCTCAGTGGACTTATGGGTGGTTTCTTCGGAATGCAAGGTCCACCTGCTGTTCTTTACTTCATCCAGTCAGAGTCTTCCAAAGAGCATTACATGGCAATGACACAGACCTATTTTTTGATAGGCAATGTGATCATGACTCTCGTTCGAGCCTACAATGGTTTTTTCACAACAACCGTTTTGCAGGATTATTGTTTCGGACTTGGTGGTGTGGTGATTGGCACGACTGCGGGAACTTACGTCTTCAAGCGCATCTCTAATCGCATCTTCCGATACATTGTCTATGCATACATCGGGATGAGTGGTGTGATTATTTTAGTGACAAATTGAATACAGATAGGGGTGAACAAAGATCAATATAATCAATAGCGTTTTTCATGAATACAATTTTTGCCAAACTGATTGCCAAAGCGACGGGTATCAGCGAACGACAAGTGGCTGGTACTGTTGGGTTGTTAGAAGAGGAATGCACCATTCCTTTTATCAGTCGATATAGAAAGGAAGTGACGGGTGCGCTTGATGAGGTGCAAGTGGCCAGTGTGTGTGACCAATTAGAGAAGTTGAACGAGTTGGCGAAACGCAAGGAGACCATCCTGAAGACCATCGAGGAGCAAGGCAAGCTGACACCTGAACTGAAGACACGTATCGAAGGTTCGTGGGACAGTACAGAGCTTGAGGACATCTACTTACCCTTCAAGCCCAAAAGGAAAACTCGTGCGGAGGTGGCTCGACAAAAAGGTTTGGAGCCGTTGGCAACTTTCCTGATGTTGCAGAACCCGAATGCAGATGTGGAGAAGAAAGCGAAGGAGTTCGTCAGCAAGGAAAAAGGTGTGACAAGCATAGAGGAAGCCATACGAGGGGCACAGGACATCATTGCAGAACAGGTGAGCGAGAGTGAGGATGCGAGAAACATCGTGCGATTCAATTTCAAGAAAGATGCCGTCATCACTTCTGTGAAGGTGAAGCCGAAGGCCAAGACAAAGGAGGAAGAAGATGAATGGGAACAGAAGGCGCAGAAATTCCGCGACTATTTTGATTTTTCCGAGAAACTTGCCAAGTGCGCTTCTCACCGTCTGCTAGCAATGCGCCGTGGAGAAGCTGAGGGCATCCTGAGAATAAGTATTAGTGGTGATGATGAACGATGTCTTGACCGACTGGACAGGCAATTCCTGCGCAATTCGAGCAAGAGTGCAGAAATTGTATGGGATGCAATCGAAGACGGCTTCAAGCGATTGCTCAAACCCAGCATCGAGACTGAGTTTGCCAATCTCTCAAAGGAACGTGCCGACCAAGAGGCCATCCGCATCTTTGTGAAGAATTTGGAACAATTGCTCATGTCGCCTCCATTGGGTCAGAAGCGTGTATTGGCTCTTGATCCAGGTTTCCGTACTGGCTGCAAGGTGGTGTGTCTCGATGCTGAGGGGAATCTGCTCCATAACGAAGCCATTTATCCGCATCCTCCTAAGAATGAACGACGTGCTGCGGCCGATAAAATATGGACACTCACCAAACAATACAAGATTGAAGCTATCTCCATCGGCAACGGAACCGCCAGTCGAGAGACGGAAGAATTTGTGCGTTCCTTAGGTTTGCCCAAAGACATTCAGGTTTTTGTGGTGAGCGAAGATGGCGCCAGCATCTACTCCGCCTCGAAGGTGGCACGTGAAGAATTTCCTGATTATGATGTGACGGTGCGAGGTGCGGTCAGCATCGGTCGTCGCCTCATGGATCCTTTGGCTGAGTTGGTGAAGATTGACCCCAGCTCCATCGGTGTGGGACAATACCAAAAGGATGTGGATCAGAAGGAACTGAAGCACTCGCTTGACCAAACTGTGGAACTTTGTGTGAACAAGGTGGGTGTGAACCTGAACACAGCTAGTAAGCACCTGCTGACATACATATCAGGTCTTGGGCCCGTCATCGCACAGAACATCGTGAATTATCGAGCTGAGAATGGTGCCTTCACCTCGCGTAAGGATTTGCTGAAAGTGCCGAAGTTAGGTCCTAAGGCTTACGAACAAGCGGTTGGATTCTTGCGTGTGAGTGGTGGAAAGCAGCCTTTAGACAACAGCGCCGTTCATCCTGAGAGTTACCCCATCGTGGAACGGATGGCCAAAGACCAGCATTGTACTGTGACAGAACTGATGGCCAACAAGGAGGTGCGCAACCGCATCAATATCCGCCAATATGTGACCGACAAAGTGGGTCTGCCTACCCTCGAAGACATCATGCAGGAACTTGATAAGCCTGGTCGTGACCCACGCCAACAACTTACTGTATTCGAATTCTCCAAAGATGTGAAGGAACTCGAAGATGTGCAGGTGGGCATGATTCTTCCTGGCATTATCACCAACATCACCAACTTCGGCTGTTTTGTCGATGTGGGTGTTCACACCAAGGGGCTTGTCCACATCAGCGAATTGGCCGACCACTTTGTGAAAGACCCCTCAGAAGAAGTTCAATTGCACCAGCACGTCAACGTGCGTGTCATAGGTGTTGACTTGCAGCGGGGCAGATTGCAACTCAGCATGAAAGGAATGTGATTTGTATGAAATGGACTGTATTATCAGATAATCGAAGTTGTGATGGCTCGTTAGAGACGGAACACGGACTATCTATCTTATTAGAAACGGAAAAGCATCGTATTTTACTCGACACGGGAGCCAGCGATGTGTTTATCCGTAACGCAGAGAAAATGGGGATTGACCTCAGTACAGTGGACTATGTGTTTATCTCTCATGGACACAGCGACCATGCAGGAGGCCTGAAGCATCTGATGAAGATATACGATAAGGCACAAGTCATTGTCTCACCTGATGCTCTCAGTGGGTCGTTCTTTTCTAAACGTCGATATCTGCACAGCATTACGACAGAGTGGCCAGAGGGTGGGGAAGAGAGATTTTTGTATATCAATCAGACTCAACAAGTGGCTATTGGTCTCTACGTCATGGCTCGTATCCCACAGTTCCATCCGATGCCTAAAGGCAACAAGTATCTGTTTGTTCAAACCGCAGAGGGCTCCCATGTAAACGATGATTTCCGTCACGAACTGGCACTATATACAGACGGCTTGCTCTTTACGGGTTGCGCTCATAGTGGTTTGGAGAACATACTTGCAGCATGTCCTTATCCCTTAAGAGTTGTTGTCGGAGGATTCCATCTGCTTGATGACCAAGAGACTGCGGAGGAACTCATCGAACTTGCAAAGAGACTGACGGAAGCCTATCCCGATACCCGATTCTATACCAGCCATTGCACTGGTGATAAAGCGTTTGCGATTCTAAAAGGTATCATGGGCGATCAGCTTCAAACATTCTCTTGTGGATCAGTGCTCTCATCTTTCATTGCTGCTGTATAACGTGAATTTCTTCGACTAGTCATAGAGGTCGTTCAAAGACCTTTTCAGTTCGATTTGTTCATGTCGGCAATGACGAGTTTGATTTCGGCATAGGTGTAGTCATCGGGGAGGAGATTCTTGACCTCGGAGAGGGAATAAGCTTTGTCGAAGGAGCGGACAATGCCTCGAATCATCTTCTGATGTTGTGTACTGACCACTTCACCAACCTTCAAATCTCCTCGTTCGACATAATAGGCGAGATGGTTTTCGATGGTGCCCCTTGTGAGCGAACGTTCTTTGGCGATTTCTGGGATGCTTTTCCCTTCGCGGAATAGTTTGTAGGTGAGGTCTTTGGTGTCAACCTTCTCTTTCTTAGGCTTCTCTTCCTTCTTTTTCTCTGCTTTCTTGGAGGCACGTTCCACCTTGGCATTTTTCTCGTCCACTTTCACCTCGTCCAGCACAGCCTTTGCTTTTGCTGTGAGGTAGTCGCGGATGGTGAAGTCTTGGTCTTTCAGACGTGAGAGGATGCCTACCTTGAGCTTGTAGGAGAGTAAGAATGCGTCGAGGGCATTATTGTATTGTGTGGCGACTTGCTTGTTGTTGATGACCACTTTGGTGCACAGTATCACAGGGTCGAGGTGTTCGTGCAGTTTTGTGTGGAAATAGTTCATGGCGGCTCTGAGTCGCTCTTGCAGTTTCTCATTGTTGGCAAAGGATGTGCCACTCTGCTGCATCAGCATGGCATATTGCTGCTGGAATTTTTGCGAAATTTCCACCAGCTCGGATTCTGTCTTGGGAAGGGCTTCTTGGAGGACTTCCAACAGTTGTGGTTGCGCGTTGTAGAGGTGTTCGTTCACCACCCGCAGGAGATATTGTAGGTCGTTTTTCAGGATGCGGAAATCGAAGAGCTCGTTCAGCAGCGAGTAGTAATACTCCCACATCATTTGGGGCAGTTTCCCTTCTGTCTGTTGTGCCTCTATGAGTTCGCGGTCGATATAGGCATTGACAGAAGCATCGGTGATGACAGAGCCTGACGCGAGGGGACGTGCCAGCACCATGCCTTCGAGTGTGCGACAACGGCTGAGTGCTACATAAACTTGTCCGTGGGTGAAGGAGTCGGTGATGTCTAACACGGCATGATCGAACGTCAGACCTTGGCTCTTGTGAACAGTGATGGCCCATGCCAGTCGCAGGGGGTATTGTCGGAAGGTGCCTTCCACCTCTTCACGAATCTCCTTGGTCTGTTCATCAATCACGTATTTGGTGTTCTCCCATACCAATCGAGGCACATGGATGGTGCGATTGTCCTCTTTGCAATGCACAAGGATGAGTTGTTCGTCACCATCTTCATCCCAGATGAATCCTTTCACCATTCCGATTTTGCCATTGTAATACTCTTTACCAGGAGTAGGGTCGTTCTTGATGAACATCACTTGTGCTCCTTCTTTCAGCACTAATCGCTCGTCGGCAGGGTAACTGGTTTCTGGGAAGTTCTTCCGAACCTCAGCCATGAACACCCGTTCGCGGGTTTTCAGAAGGCTCAGTTGTGTCTCGTTGTACGTCTGTGCCATGCGGTTATGTGTGGTGAGACGTATCCAATCTTCTTCCTTGGGAGGCTCGAAGTCTGCTTGGTATCGCGCATTCAGGGCTTGCATCGTCGCGGAATCCACTTGGTTGTTGCGAATTTTTCCCAGGACGTTGATGAATGATTCGTCTTGCTGACGGTAGATGTGCTTCAATTCAATGGTCACATATTGAATCTGCTGAAGTGCCTGGCTGCCGAAGAAGTAGGGGGTGGAGTAGTAGGGGGACAGCAGCGACCACTCGCGTTCCTGCGCCACAGGTGCCAATTGTTGCAAGTCGCCAATCAGCAACAGTTGCACACCACCAAAGGGTTTGCTTCGGTTTTTATATTTGCGCAGTTCTTGGTCGATGGCATCTAATACATCACATCGCACCATCGAAATCTCGTCAATCACCAGCAGGTCGAGCGTCTTGATGAGGTTCTTCTTGTCTTTCCCCATTTTGTAGTGCCCTTGCTTCTCTCCACGTTGCATATTCGGCACCATGGGACCAAACGGCAATTGGAAGAACGAGTGGATGGTTTGTCCTTGTGCGTTGATGGCTGCCACACCTGTTGGAGCCAGCACCACCATTCGTTTGGGTGTTCGCTCTCGTAGTGTCCGCAGAAACGTGGTCTTGCCCGTTCCTGCCTTGCCTGTCAGAAACACGGACACGTTGGTGCTGGTCACAAACCGCCATGCCACATTCATCTCGTGATTGTGAACTCCCTGCTCCTCAGCTAGTTGGGAGGAGAATACTTCGTCCATTGATGCGATGTCAAGATAATCTGCCATATGTTTGATAAAAAGTAGCGCCCCAATAGGGATGGGACGCTACGATCTGAATGAAATGATGTTCGTCTGTCGTTTATTTGCAGGGGATGTCTTCGATGCGCTGCTGATGGCGGCCACCTGCAAACTCGGTGTTGAAAAACTCGTCAAGGCACTGGCGGCATACGTCTTCGCTGATGAAGCGACCAGGGAAGACGATGACGTTGGCATTGTTGTGTTCACGGATGAGGTGGGCAATCTCTGGCTGCCAAACAAGTCCGGCACGGATGCTTTGGTGCTTGTTGAGGGTCATGGAGATGCCTTCGCCTGAACCACACATGGCAATGCCACGTTCTACCTCGCCAGCCTCGATGCCCTCAGCCAACTTGTGACCGTAGGTGGCATAGTTGCAGCTGTCTTCGGTGTAGGTGCCGTAGTCCTTATATTCAATGCCCTTTTCCTCCAAGTAGCTCTTGACGAACTGCTTGAGAGGAAAAGCGGCATGGTCGGATGCTAAACCAATGGGAATCATTAGAAGAGCTTATTTACTTGTGCGTAAACGTTTTCTGCTGTGTAGCCGAGTTTCTCGTCGAGCACCTTGTAAGGAGCAGAGAAACCGAAGGACTCAAGACCCCAGATGGTGCCTTCTGCCTCTGGTACGAGACCGAGGAGGTTCACAGGCAGACCAGCTGTGAGACCGAACTTCTTCACGCCCTGTGGGAGAACGCTCTGTTGGTACTCCTTGGACTGCTGACGGAAGAGACCCTCAGATGGAACGCTGACGATGCGCACCTTCTTGCCGTCCTTGCGGAGGAGTTCTGCACCTGCCACGAGAGTGGATACCTCAGAACCTGTAGCTACGAGGATGACATCTGGATTCTCATCAGAACCAGCTACGATGTAACCACCCTTTGCTGCTTGGCTGTAGTCGTTGCCTGCGGGGAGGTTGTTGATGTTCTGACGAGAGAGGATGAGTGCGGATGGAGTAGCCATGTTCTCCATAGCGAGTGCCCATGCAGCTGTGGTCTCCTGAGCGTCTGCAGGACGGAGAACGAGCACGGAAGGCTTGCCCGAGTGGTTCTTCAGCTTCTCCATGAGACGAATCTGTGCCTCTTGCTCAACAGGCTCGTGAGTAGGACCATCCTCACCCACACGGAATGCGTCGTGAGTCCAGATGAACTTCACAGGAAGCTCCATGAGGGCAGCCATACGAACAGCTGGCTTCATGTAGTCGGAGAATACGAAGAAGGTACCGCATGCTGGAATCACACCACCATGAAGTGCCATACCGATGCAGCAGCAAGCCATGGTCAGCTCAGCCACACCTGCCTGGAAGAAGGCACCAGAGAAGTCACCCTTCTTGAAGGCCTGAGTCTTCTTGAGGAAGCCGTCTGTCTTGTCTGAGTTGGAGAGGTCGGCAGAAGCACAAATCATGTTTGGAACCTGCTCTGCGAGTACAGAGAGACATGCGGCAGATGCAGAACGAGTAGCGTCGTTATCCTTCTGAACGCACTTGCTCCAGTCAATCTTTGGAGCCTTGCCGCTGAACCATTCAGCCTGTGCAGCAGCTTTGTCTGGGTTAGCAGCAGCCCAAGCTTTCTCTTCAGCATAACGCTCAGCGCAGATGCCTTCGAGTTCCTTAGCACGATTTGCATAGAGTTCCTTTACATCGTCGAAGATCTGGAATGGATTCTCAGGATCGCCACCGAGGTTCTTCACTGTGTTGATGTATGCGTCGCCACCAAGAGGAGCACCGTGTGTCTTGCAGTTAGCCTCGTAAGAAGTTCCGTCAGCCTTGAGAGCTCCCTTACCCATGATGCACTTACCAATGATGAGGGTTGGCTTGCCTTCTACCTTCTGAGCCTTGTCGAGAGCGGCACGAATCTGTGCAGCGTCGTTACCAACGATTTCAATCACCTCCCAACCCAGGGCACGATACTTGGCAGCTGTGTCCTCAGTCATCACTTCCTTGGTCTCAGTAGAGAGCTGGATGTCGTTGGAGTCGTAGAACATGATGAGGTTGTCGAGACCAAGCACAGCAGCAATACGTGCGCCACCCTGAGAGATCTCTTCCTGAACACCACCGTCAGAGATGTATGCGTAGATGGTCTCCTTTGCGAAAGTTGGGTTGCCTGTGTGAGCAGCCAAGAACTTGGCAGCAATGGCAGCACCAATAGCGAACACATGACCCTGACCCAGAGGACCAGAAGTGTTTTCAATGCCGCGAGCAATCTCAAACTCTGGGTGACCTGTCGTAGGAGAACCCCACTGACGGAGCTGTGCTAACTCTTCGAGCGAGAACTTGCCAATGAGGCAAAGCTGAGAGTAGAGCATAGGAGCCATGTGACCTGGGTCGAGGAAGAAACGGTCGCGACCTACCCATTCTGGATTCTTTGGGTCATATTTCAGATACTCAGAATACAGAACGTTGATAAAGTCAGCGCCGCCCATTGCACCACCAGGGTGACCAGACTTTGCTTTTTCTACTGCTGATGCAGCGAGGATACGAATGTTGTCCGCTGCATGATTCAAAACTTGAATTGAATTTGCCATAATACTTATAAATATATATTAGGAATTATTTCTTATTATCTACTGCTGCCTGCTCAATAGCCAAGCCCTGCTTGTAGTTCTCGATATAGGCATTGAAACCTGCCACATCGGCTGGGTCTGGCTTGATCTCCACACCTGCATTGCCTGCAAACACCACTTGGTCGAGGTAGTCGGCAAGAGAAAGCTTCTTGTCGTTGTTTACTGCGTATGCTGCAAGGAGTGCCATACCCCAAGGACCACCTTCACCAGCTGTTGCCATCACTGAAATGGGAGAGTTGAGGGCTGCTGCCAGCATCTTCTGACCCACCTGTGGCGTAGTGAAATAACCACCATGACCCATGATGCGATCCACCTGCACGTGTTCCTCGTTGAAGAGCACATCGTTACCAATCTTCAATACGCCAATTGCTCCATAAAGATGGGCACGCATGAAGTTGGCAAGATTGAATTTGTCGTTGGCAGAACGTACGAAGAGTGGACGGCCATCTGTCAATCCTGTTACAGGTTCACCAGACACATAGTTGTATGAAATGATGCCGCCACAATCAGCGTCACCCTTGAGTGCTGCATTGAAGAGGTTGGTGTAAAGCTGATAGGTGTCCACTGGCACACCGAGCAGCTCTTGGAATTCCTTGAAGATCTTCACCCAAGCATTGATGTCTGACGTACAGTTGTTGCAGTGTACCATTGCTACGAGTGAACCATCAGGAGTGGTCACCATATCAATCATCTCGTATGGTTTGGAGAGTTCTTTCTCCAACACAATCATAGAGAAGGATGATGTACCTGCTGACACGTTACCTGTGCGCTGCTTGACAGCATTGGTGGCTACCATGCCTGTACCTGCATCGCCCTCTGGAGGACAAACAGGAATACCAGGCTTCAAATGACCAGACACGTCAATGCGGTTGGCACCTTCAGGGGTGAGGAATCCTGCGTTCTCACCTGCATTGAGCGACTTGGGCAGAATGTCGAGCAACTTCCAATCGAAACCTCTTGGCTCGATGAGCTTGTCGAACTTCTCCACCATGGTGGCATCGTAAGTTTTGGTCTTGGGGTCAACAGGAATCATACCTGATGCATCACCCACACCTAAAACTTTTTGGCCTGTAATCTGCCAATGGATGTAACCAGCGAGGGTAGTGAGGAACTCTATGTCCTTCACGTGCTCTTCGTTGTCGAGGATAGCCTCGTAGAGGTGTGAGATGCTCCAACGAAGAGGGATGTTGTAGTTGAACAACTCTGAGAGTTCGGCTGCAGCCTTGCCTGTGTTGGTGTTACGCCAAGTGCGGAAAGGCACGAGGATTTCATTGCCCTTAAATGGCATGTAGCCATGCATCATGGCACTGACACCAATAGCAGCAAGTGTCTCAATCTCCACCTCATACTGCTCCAATACGTTCTTGTGAAGTTGTGCATAGCAGTCTTGCAGACCATACCAGATGGCTTCAGTGCTGTAGGTCCAAAGACCGTCTACCAACTGATTTTCCCAAGTATGGCTACCTTGTGCGATGGGCTTGTTCTCTTGGTCGATGAGAACGGCCTTGATGCGGGTAGAGCCAAATTCGATGCCGAGTATGGCTTTACCTGATTCTATTACTTGTTTTGCGGTCATATTACTTCAGTGCTTTGTTCAACATGTAGTAAACCTCATTCATCTGGAGGTCGTGCTTGAACTCGCTGATAGTAGTGTTCTTATTGATCTTCACATACTCGATGCCTACCATCTCAGCGAAGTCCTCCCAATACTCTTCCGTGATGTCGTAAGAGAAGGCGCTGTGGTGTGTACCACCGGCGAGAATCCATGCACCAGCACCGATTTCGAAAGATGGCTGTGGCACCCAAAGAGCCGATGCAACAGGAAGGTTTGGCATGGGCTTTGGCTCGATGCATTCAACTTCCTGAGAGATGAGACGGAAGCGGTTGCCAAGGTCAACAACAGTAGCCTTAATGCCACGACCTACCTTAGAAGTGAACACGAGACGAGCGGTCTGCTGTTTGCGGATACCAATGCCGAGGAAGTGAACCTCGAGCTTTGGCTTGTCAACAGCGATGAGTGGACAAACCTCGAGCATATGGCTCTGGAGGCAAGAAGAACGGTCGCCAAAGTTGAGGGTATAATCCTCGAGGAATGAGCAACCAATAGGCATGCCCTGCTGAATCACCCAAAGGGTACGATAGAGACAAGCAGTCTTCCAGTCACCTTCAGCACCAAAGCCATATCCTTCTTCCATCAGGCGCTGAGAAGCGAGGCCAGGAATCTGGTCGAAACCAACGAAGTTAGGATCGTTGATGTCTGCATCGCCTAGATCGTCGAAGTTAGTGGTGAAGGCTGTTGCACCCTCATCCTTCAACACGCGACGGAGCGCGATTTCAGCCTTAGCAGCATTCTTTACTTTCTCCCAATATACCTGTTCGCCACTCTCATCAATCTTGATGGTATAAAGCTTCTTGTATTCCTCAACGAGTTCATCAGCCTCAGCGTCAGTCACTTGCTTGAAATACTCCATGAGAGAGGAAACAGGGTAGTAGTCAACGTGATAGCCCAGACGCTGTTCGAACTCAACACGGTCGCCATCAGTAACAGCCACGTTGTTCATGTTCATACCAAACATCAAGCAGCGAACGTTCTTGGCATCAGCAACACCTGCTGCCACACGTGCCCATACTGCAATCTGCTTCTGAGCCTGCTCATCTTTCCAATAGCCACAAACCACCTTGCGAGGAACACGCATGCGAGTGCAGATGTGACCAAACTCGATATCACCATGAGCTGACTGGTTAAGGTTCATGAAGTCCATGTCAATTTTGTCCCATGGAATCTCTGCGTTGTACTGAGTGTGGAAGTGGAGGAGAGGTTTCTGCAAATCCTGCAAGCCCTTGATCCACATCTTGGCAGGTGAGAATGTGTGCATCCAAGTGATGACACCTGCGCACTTCTCATCGTTGTTGGCTGCCTTCATCACTGCTTCCACTTCCTTGGAAGAGTTGGCTGTTCCCTTATAAACGACTTTGATTGGAATGAGACCACCATTGTTGAGACCTTCAACCATTTCCTTAGAGTGACCGTCAACGATTTTCACTGTTTCGCCACCATAGAGCAACTGCGCACCAGTCACCCACCATAATTCCAAATTTTCAAATGCCATAAAATGTAATGTTTTAATTGTTAATATTCTGTTAGTTAATTATTTTTGATTGATGAAAAGCATTAGTGCTTCTGACCTTTCTGACCATAGTAGGCGTTGGGTCCATGCTTGCGGTTATAGTGCTTCTCGACAAGCAACTGATTCATGGTCAGGTTGGGGTTGACAGAGAAGGCGATGAAAGCCATTTTGGCGCACTGTTCCATCACTTTCGCATTATACACTGCATTGTCAGGTGAAGTGCCCCATGAGAATGGACCATGATTCTTCACAAGAACGGCAGGAGTATGGTCTGGATTGATCTTGCGAATATTGAGAATCTCGTCCACAATCACGTTGCCTGTCTCCAATTCGTACTGACCTTCCACTTCTTCCTTCGTCATGTCACGTGTGCATGGAATAGCCTTGTAGAAATAGTCCGCATGTGTTGTGCCAATATTGGGAATATCTTTACCTGCCTGTGCAAAAGCCGTAGCATAAGTGGAGTGTGTATGTACTACGCCTTGAATATTAGGGAATGCTTTATAGAGCACAAGGTGGGTTGGGGTGTCAGAAGAAGGATTGAGGTCGCCTTCCACCACTTTTCCACTCTCCAAGTCAACAACCACCATATCACTTGCCTTCATCTCGTCATAGCTGACACCTGAAGGCTTAATCACTACGAGACCTTTCTCACGGTCGATGCCAGAGACATTACCCCAAGTAAAAATAACAAGTCCCTGTTTTACCAAGTCAAGGTTTGCCTTGAACACTTTTTCTTTCAATTCTTCTAACATAGTATTATTTATTTAGTTTCATAATGCATCATTCATGCATGATGTTTTTTAACTTATAATTCATAATACATAATGTATAATAGCTGAATCATGCATTATGTATTATGAATTATAAATGTATCGTCTTTACCAGAGTATGATGTAAAGAATCATTGTGATAACACAGATGCCAATAGCGCCATAAGTGTAACCACGAGTCGTGCTGAACAGGCTGAGGTCGATAGGTAATGCCTTTGCATCAGCCTTCTTGTCCTTCGAGTTGCTGTAGAGCCAAACGGCGTTGCAACCTACAAGTACACCAAAGAAGATGAATGCCTGGAAGCCAATGTCGTTCAGATAAGTAGTCAACTCTGTTGATTGACCCATTGCCACAACAATGATGGAAACAATAATCATCGCTGCACCAGCACCTCCAAGAATCTTTGCCCAAAGCAGCATGGACTTCTGATCCTGCTGAGAAGGCTGCTCAACACTGACATACTTCTTGTCGAAGTAGCTGACGATGATGAAGAAGGTGACAAGGATGATGAAGATATAACCAGCACGGAACTGGAATGCAACATCTGGCAGGAAAATCTTGAAAAGCACACCCATTGGAATGGTGATGATGGCTGTCCAAACGGCTGCTGTAGAAGAAGCACGTTTCCAGAGCAGACCGAGACCAAACACAGTGATGATACCAGGATAGATAAAGCCGGAATATTCCTGAATGTACTGGAATGCCTGGTCGAGACCACCAAGGAGAGGCTTCACTGCCACAGCTGCAATCACGAGAGCTGCTACAGCAACGATACGACCCACGTTCACGAGCACCTTGTCTGATGCACCCTTGTTGATGTACTTCTTATAGATATCCATCGTGAAGAGGGTAGAGGTACTGTTGAACATAGAAGCCAAAGAAGAAATGATGGCTGCTGTGAGGGCTGCGAAAGAAAGACCCTTGATACCAGTAGGCGTGAAATTGCGGATCAACCAAGGATAAGCATCGTCAGAAACGTTGATGGAACCCTGCAAATGGCTGAACTGATCAGCGTTCTGTGACATGTAATAAGCACAGATACCTGGGAGCACCACGATGAATGGAATCAAAATCTTAAGGAAACCTGCAAAGATAAGACCCTTCTTGGCCTCTTCGATGCTCTTGGCTGCCAGACCCTTCTGGATGATATACTGGTTGAAGCCCCAGTAACCGAGGTTCGTCAACCATACACCACCTACGATAGCGGCGATACCAGGAACGTTAGCAAATGCGCTGGCATTGTGGCTTTCCTGAATCACAAGGTGGAAGTGTGTGTCAGTCGTGTGGTCTCCTGTGGTCAGATAAGAGTAAACCTTGTTGAATCCATCTACGAAAGAACCATCATCACCCGCTACTGAGCAGAGAGCGAAGTAAGCTGTGATGAGACCACCACCTACGAGGAAAGTCACCTGCATCACGTCTGTCCATGCCACTGAAGCAAGACCACCATAAATGGAGTAGATACCAGCGATGATGAAGAGGGCAAGGATGATAATCATACGCATGGAAACCTCTACACCTCCCATAGAAACTGCGAGTCCCTGAAGACCCAAAATCTGCTCGATGGCAAGGGCACCCAACCATGCTACAGATGTCAGGTTCACAAATACATAGAGGAACAGCCATAAGATAGAGAAAGCAAGACCTACACCGTCATTGTAACGTTCGCGAAGGAACTGTGGAATGGTGAAAATCTTGCGCTCAATCATGGTAGGAAGCAGGAACTTACCAATCACGATAAGTGTTACTGCTGCCATCACCTCGTACGCTGCGATAGCGATACCATCTGCATAACCTGTACCTGACATACCGATGAACTGCTCAGCTGAGATGTTCGCAGCGATGAGCGATGCACCTACAGCCCACCATGTCAGTGTGTTACCAGCCAAGAAGTAGTCGCTGGCACTCTTTCCCTTGCCATCCTTGTCGCGGCTCAGGAACATACCCAGGCTTACGAGCAGGATGATGTAAACAACCAAAATGATGAAGTCAATGGTCTCAAAGCCACTCTGACTTATCGCTTCGGTAAAACTCATTTGTGTATCCATTGATGTTTAATTTGGATTTAAGGATGAGGACTTCAGAAGGATTTCATTCGTCCCCATCGTAGTTAGATATTTAGTTTGTTTTTATTCTGCAATGGAGAAAACGTATTTGCAATAAGACTGATATTCTCTCTCAGGGGATACAAAAGGATTGCTGAGTTCCCAACCAGGCATCGTGTACTTGTTGGGTGAGTCAGGATACTTCTGGCTCTCCAGACAGATAGCACAGTGCTTCTGATACATGATGCCACCCTTGCCTGGACGTGTACCATCTTGGAAGTTGGCTGTATAGCACTGAACACCAGGCTCATTTGTGTACATGTCCATCTTGATACCTGAACGTGGATCAATCATAGTCACTGCAATCTCCTTCTTGTTGCCCTTTGTGTTCAAGCACCAGTTGTGGTCATAACCGCCACCCACAGATTCCATTTCTGGGTCGTTCTTGTCGAAGTCCGTACCAATAGCCTTTGGCTTGCGGAAGTCGAATACTGTTCCTTCCACTGGACGAATCTCACCAGTAGGGATGAGGTTCTCGTCGCCAGGAGTATAGTTGTCAGCATTCACCATCAGGATGGATTCGTCGATGGTGTTGTTCAAATCACCTGAGAGATTGAAATAAGTGTGGTTCGTCATGTTGAGCACAGTTGGAGCGTCAGCCACACCATCATAGATGATAATAATCGCATTGTCATCTGTGAGCTTGAAGTCAACATTTGCAACCACTTCACCAGGGAACTGGTTGTCGCCATCAGGAGAAGTTATTTGAAGAGCCAGTGACTGGGGAGTAGCTTCCAATACGTCATAAACCTGATACTGCCAACCTGTGTAACCACCATGCAAGCAAGCTACACCATTGTTGTTCTTGGGCAGTGTCACAGTTTTGCCTTCATAAGTGTACTCACCATTGTTGATGCGGTTAGCATAACGGCCAACAGAGCAACCAAAGTCTGTCTCATAGTTCCAAGGAAAATAGTTCTCCACCTTGTCAAATCCGCAAGCTACATCTACCAGATCGCCATCTTTGTTCGGCACCATGATGCTCACGATGCGACCGCCAAAGTTCGTGATGCATACCTCCATGCCATTCTTGTTGGTCAGGGTGTAAAGCTTCACTTCCTTAGCGTTCTCTGGATCGGCTACGAATTTGCCTGCCTCGGCGTCGTATGCCACTGCAATGCAAGTGTCATAATCGGCAGGGTTAATACCTGATTCCGTCAGTCCAGCTGACTTTTGTGCAGGGTTACATGCACACAGGAATGCTACGGCCGCAGCACTCCCCATCAAAATCGATTTTAGATTTCTCATAATTGGTTTGAAAATGTATTAGTTTATAAACTTTCTACAAAGTTACGGGTTTTTCATGGGTTTGAGACGTTCAAAAATATGTTATATAACATAAAGTTCTTATTCGGCACTAATTTTAGGGTTTTTCGACTATAAAACATTAGTTTTATACCTCCGAATTCACTGAAAATGGTTGTTGAGAATAAGAAACAAGGTAGGAGTCACCAATCTTCAAAGATGAGTAACTCCTACCTAAAATGTTGATTTTTCAGGGTTCAGTCCCTGTTTGAATAGCAACGGAATGCTTAACAAAGTTTGCGTGAACCGTCGCCAATCACCACGTCAATGACGATTGGTTTTTTGCCATACTTCTCTTGGAACTTGGTGACAGCAGTCTTCACAAAGTTGTCGTAAAGTTCTTCTGCTACGAGGTTGATGGTGCACCCACCAAAACCACCGCCCATGATACGTGAACCAGTCACAGAGCAATCCTTTGCGATGTCGTTAAGGAAGTCAAGTTCTTCGCAAGAAACCTCATACTCCTTCGAAAGGCCATAGTGTGTCTCGTACATCTTCTGACCTACAGTCTCATAATCACCTTTCTCAAGTGCATCGCAGACAGCCAATACACGGTCTTTCTCACCTAGCACGAAAGTAGCACGCTTGATGTCTTCTGCTGACACCTTACCCTCAATCTCCTTCAGTTCTTCCCAAGTAGCTTCACGAAGGGTTGTGATTTCCTTCTCTGGATGCAGCTCCTTGATGGCCTTTACGCAGTTCTCGCAAGAGCGGCGACGATCATTGTAAGGAGAACCCACGAGTTCATGCTTCACGCAAGAGTTGATGAGCACGAGCTTGTAACCCTTTGGATTCCATGGGAAGTATTCAAATTCACCAGAGCGGCAGTCAAGACGCATCAGGTTGCCCTTCTTTCCATGTACAGAAGCAAACTGATCCATGATACCGCAGTTCACGCCAATGTACTTGTGTTCAGTAGCCTGGCCAACTTTTGCAAGGGTCATCTTGTCAATCTTGTTGTCGCCGAAAAGGTCGTTGATGGCGAATGCATAGCAGCTTTCGAGGGCTGCAGATGAAGACATACCAGCACCGTTAGGAACATCACCAGCAAAAGCTGTGTCAAAGCCCTGCACTGGAACGCCAAGTGCCATCATCTCACGCACTACACCAAAGATGTAACGGAAGTGGCTGGCCTTTGGTCCCTTCTCATCGTCGATAGAGAACTCATCGTAGTCCTTCAGGTCGATAGAATAAGCACGTACTGTGCGAGTGCCATTAGGACGAACCTCAGCAATCATGCCTTGTTCTACTGCGCCAGGGAACACGAAACCACCATTGTAGTCGGTGTGCTCACCAATGAGATTGATACGGCCAGGTGAAGCGTAAACTGAACCTGGCTCACCACCAAGATGCTTGATAAAACGAGTTCTTACGTCATCGATTTTTAATTTCATAACTAATTTGGTTTTAATAGGTTATAAAGTTTTGTTTGTATTTTTAATTGATATTTATTTTGAAAGTCCAATCTTTGAACCGAAGTTGCAGAACCAGAAGAGGTATGCATAGTAAACAAACATGAGGCACATGGCGATGATGACACCAGCAGCGTCAACCACAGCACCCATGATTGGCATCAAGGTGGCAGCACCAATCACACCCACGTTGATGACACCAGAGGCAGCCTTGGTGTGAGGACCAAGTTCTTGCAAACCAAGATTGAAGACGAGCGGCCACATAACAGAATGGAAGAGGCCTGCTGCCAGCATGAGGTATATTCCAACCATTGAACTTGCTGTCAATAATGAAGCCACGATGCAAAGAGCGCCAAGACCGATGCAAGCGGTGAGCAGCGTACGAGGCTTAAATTTCGTAAGGATACCAGCACCGATGAATCGGCCAACCATCATACCACCCCAGTAGAACATCAGCAAGTTGGTGATGATGCTGGTGTCGTTCTGTCCGAGAGCCTGAAGGCGATAGGGAAGCATGGAAGGCACACCAATCTCAACACCCATGTACATGAAGATACCAAGGGCACCCAGCCATACGTGTGGGTACTTGAAGCAAGAGCTCTTATACTGTTTAACTTCGCCTGAAGCTTCTTCAGCCTGCTTACCTTCGTCAATCTTTGGAAGTTTGAGAACTACAAGAATAGCTGCAATCAGCAATGTGAAAATGCCAAGACCGAGGAATGGACCAGGCACAGCTTCTGGTTTTGGCTCCTGACCGGCGATAATCACGGTGGTGATGAAGATAGGCGCAACCGTTGTGGCTACAGAGTTCAGCGCTTGTGAAAGGGTCATGCGGAAAGCACCCTTCTCTGGTGAACCGAGTACCATCACGTAAGGATTGGCCACATTTTGTAGCATCACGATACCCAATGCAACGACGGTCATGCTGCAAAGGAACACAGCGTAGATAGTTGCTTGGTCTTGGTCAAGTACCCCCTTGATACCGAGAGAGTTAATGATGAAACCAAGACCTACGACAGCCAAGCCCAGAATCATGGTGCTCTTGTAACCAATCTTGCTCATCAAGAGCGAAAATGGGATGGCAAGTGCATAGGCGCCATAGAAGGCAGAGTTGACATACTGGCCTTGCTGAGCGTTAAGATTGAAAGCTTCTGAACAGAATGCTATCATAGAATTGTTCATCGTGGTCACGAATCCGATGAGGAAGCAGACAATGAACACTACAATCAATGCGAACGTGTAGTTCGGCGTTTGTTTTTGTGACATAATTTTTTTATAAATTAAAATGGTTAGTTAATCGTCGAAAAAGCTACAATCCCTCGCCCATGCAAAAATGCACGGACGAGGGGATCGTCTATTTTATTCTACACCAAACTTGTAGATGGTCTTCTGGGTGTATTTCTCACCAGGTTTGAGCACCGTTGATGGGAAGTAAGGACGGTTGGGCGAATCTGGGAAATGCTGACACTCGAAGCAGATGCTGGAACGGCGTGGGAATGTGGCACCATTCTGTCCTGGATAGCCCGTTGCCCAGTTGTCTGAATACACCTGCACACCAGGCTCTGTTGTGTAGGTTTCAAGTGTGCGACCAGACTTTGGCTCTGTGAGGCGAACAGCAAAGGAAAGTTCACCAACTTCTTTTTTGTTGAGCACAAAGCAGTGGTCATAACCTGCTCCATTCTTGATTTGCTCATTGTCTGCATCGATGTCTTTGCCTACTGCTTTGGGTGTACGGAAATCGAATGGAGTGCCTTCTACCTTCAGAATTTCACCTGTTGGGATGCTGGTATCATCGATTGGAATGTAGAAGTCTGCATTCATTTCCATAATCTGATCTTCGATGCTTGGTGTTGGGTTGGCAATGCCCTGGAGTGAGAAGAACGCATGGTGCGTAAGGTTGATGATGGTCTTCTTATTGGTCGTTGCCAAGTATTCGATAATCAGTTCGTTATCGTCTGTCCATGTGAACTCGACTGCAATCTTCACTTCACCTGTGAAGCCTTCATGTCCATAAGGCAGCTTGATGTCGAGTGTGAGGTTTTGGTCGCCAGCTTGATAAGCTTCCCATACTTGTGCGTGAAGTCCTGTTGGACCACCATGCAAAGCGTTGGGGCCATTGTTGATCGCCAGTTGGTATTCCTTGCCGTTCAAGGTGAACTTACCCTTTGCAATACGGTTACCAAAGCGACCGATGAGGGTAGAGAGATAAGGTTCTGGTGAATTGATGACATCATCGATGTTATCGTGTCCCTGAATGACATTGGCCACCTTGCCGTTCTTGTCTGGCACCATGATGGCGACAATGGCACCTCCATAGTTGGTGATGGATACTTCGTAGCCGTCTTTGTTGACGAGCGTGTAGAGGTCTGTCTTTTTGCCTTTCACTTCTTTTTGGAAGTTTTCGGGCTTCAGACCGCTGAGTTTTGGTTGGATTGTGCTCATACGCAATGAAAAGTTTATTTTAAGTTATATAGTAGTCGATTGTAGATTGCTGAGGCATCGAATTTCGATTCTCATTGCAAATTAACTGAAAATATTTTAACTAAACGAACATTCTGGCAATTATTTTCAAGTTTTTTGATTTTTTGACAATTTATTTAGGTTTTTATGCTCATTGTGAGCAAATCTGCAACAACAAAGCTACTTCCACCGACATAAATGAAGTCATTCGAGTTGGTATCGTTTAAGGCAGCTTCATAGGCATCTTTCACGGTTGGATAGCTCTTGCCTTTCAAACCATATTGGAATGCGAGTTTTTGGATTTCTTCATGTGGTAAAGCACGTTTCACACTGGCTTGGCAGAAGTAATAAGTGGCTTCTTTGGGCATGATGGAAAGCACGCCACTGATGTCTTTGTCGTTGACCATACCAAAAACGATCCGCATTGTGGCTCCCACATTATTTATTTTATAGGATACTTTTTTCAGCTGTTTCACAATCCAACGGAATCCTCCGATATTATGTCCTGTGTCGCATACCACTTGAGGGGATTGTTGCAAGGTTTGCCATCTGCCCATTAGCCCTGTCATTTCACAAACATGGGAGAATCCGTTTCTCACATCTTCATCCGAGATGCTGAATCCTCGTTCTTTTAAGCGGCTCACAGCACAAAGAATCGTGTCTGCGTTTTTGTATTGACAGAAGCCACCAAGTTCTCCATGCAGCTTTCCATAATTCCTTGTTTGATAATCGATTCCTCCTTTTGTGCTGAACCGGTGTTTGATGACTTCCTTCTCGTTCTCAGCAAAGTAGATGGGGGCATTCATCTCCTGTGCCTTCTGTTCAAAGATAGGACGAGTTTCTTTCACCACCTCGCCAATTACCACAGGAATCCCCTGCTTGATGATACCCGCTTTCTCACCAGCAATTTTTGCTAACGTGTTCCCTAAGAACATCACATGATCAAAACTGATGTTGGTGATGACACAGACTTCAGGCGTGATGATATTCGTGCAATCCAATCGACCTCCCAATCCAACTTCCACTACAGCTACATCAACACCTTGTTCTGCAAAGTGTTTGAAGGCCATCGCCGTGGTTAGTTCAAAGAAGGATGGGTGTAAAGGTTCAAAGAAGGAACGATGCTGCTCCACAAAGTTCACCACATAGCCTTCGCTGACCATTTCTCCGTTCACTCGGATTCTCTCCCTGAAATCCACCAGATGGGGTGAAGTGAACAATCCCACTTTCAATCCAGATGCTTGCAAGATGGCTGCCAACGTATGTGAACAGGAACCTTTACCATTGGTTCCAGCCACATGCACCGTCTTGAATTGTTGGTGGGGATGTCCAAAATGGGCGTCTAATTGATGTGTATTGTAGAGTCCTTCCTTATACGCATCGCCTCCTACATGCTGAAACAAAGGAGCTGATGTGAATAGGTAATTGATGGTTTCCTGATAATCCATGAGGTCTTTGAATGTTATATTTTGTTACAAAGTTATGAATAAAACACAGAAAAAAAGAAGAAAACAAAAAAAATGTTTTACCTTTGCACATATTATATCAATAATGAGTAAGATATACCACATATTGCCAGCAATTATTGTGCAAGCTGTTCTCCTTTGCTTGGGTGCATGTGGGAACGCTCCTGCTGTGGATCAAGACCAGATTGATTCGCTCAATATGCTGGCACATCGCACGAAGTACCAGTCGCTAGACAAAGCTTCTGCTTATGTGGATGAAGTGCTGACAAACCATGCGACTTCCTCTTATCATGATGGTCTCTATGAGGCTTGGTTGAACAAGGGTGATGTGTATGGCATGCGGATGGACTATGATTCAGCGCAGATTTGTTATCAGAAGGTGCTGGAAGAATCGAACAATGAGTTGATTCGCAGCATCGCCGATGTCGATATGATGTCAGTGTGTCTGATGACTTCGATGAATAAGGAGTTTTATGACTATCGGAGCGATGCCAACGAGTGTATGTTGAGTGTGGCAGAAGAATCGGGTGATATGACAGAGCACCAGAAGGCTTTGTGGAATGCTGTGCAGACTGACTATCATTATGTGTCTGTCAATTATTTCATCAAGATGCGTCAGGATGAAGAGGTGCGTGAAGAATTTGATTGGCTTGAACAGCACCAGTCTCTGTTTGAGGCTGACACCACTCAGCTTTCCGCCTACTTGTTCCTGAAATCTTTAAGTGGTGGTGGAGAGGGTAATCAGGAAGAGGCTGCGGATGAGATGCAACGCAATCTGATTCGTCTGCTTTCCATGAGTAAGCAGAGTGGTTGCACATATTTTGAAATATCTGCATTAAATGCTTTGGCGAAATCCATCATGTCTGGAAGTGAGATGCGTCCTTCTCGATGGGTATTCATCGAGGAACTGGCGGGTGAGTTTGGCTTCTCGCCGCTCGATTTCAGATTGGCGAATCGCGCGCTTCGGTTGTCCAAAGAATATGGAAATGATTTTGTCCAGACCACAGCTTTAGTGACCTTGTCAGACTTTTACCTGCGACACAATCAAGATAGTTTGGCAGCTGTTCAGATGGAGTATGCTTTGCACCTGATCAACGAGAACCATCGACAGATGTGTCACCATATTCATGCAACGGAACAGCACGATACGCTGTATGCCTATTCTGATTATGAAGATACGCTTTCCACAGAGATGAAGTGGATTGCTGATCCAGATGTGGTGTCCGTTCCTGAATGGATGGCGATGGTGCGTGAGCAATTGAGTGTGGTGTATGGTGCGATGGGGTTGAAGGCTGAATCTGATTACAACCACAACATCTATTTCGATATCTTGGATGCGACCCGTCAGGATTTGCGTGTGTTTCAAGAAGAAGACCATCTGATGCGTGAAGAACACATCCTCAATTTCCTGTTGTGGGGCTTTGTGTTGGCCATTGTGCTGCTTGTCTGGATGCTGTATGTGTATAACAAACGCAGCCGTGCAGAGTACCATAAGAAAGTGGATAAGCTGAGTCAGGTGATTGAAGTGTGCAAGCATTTGTCCTCTGCACTTTCTGAGGAGGTTGAGGATGAAGCGGATTTGAATGCTGCTTTGCACAAGATTGCTGATGCGGATGTGGAGAAGCTCTTTCCGCAAGTGAAGGGGATGGATTGGACGCAGGTGAGCATCAAGTTCATGAAGGGTCTTGACCGTGAACTCTTCCATGTCCTTCTGGTCTTCTACGATTGGATGAAGCAGAAGGGATTGCTGTATATCCGTTTTGCGGAACAGGAACGTCAATTGGAGAATGAAACTTATCTTTTCGAAAAGCGGTTGGAGGAGAACAAACGTCTCTATATTGAAAAGTTGACGTCCATGTCCATCGTTAATGGCATCACGCCTTTCCTTGATCGTGCCTTACATGAGGTGAATAAGTTGAAGACGGACAAGGCTCTTTCAGTAGAGCAGGTGCGTGAACGTTTTGGCTATTTGAGCGAGTTGATTGACAAAATCAACTACTACAATGATGTGTTGGGACATTGGGTGAAGATTCGTCAAGGTGTGGTGACGCTCAACATCGGGAATTTTGCCTTGCAGCCTTTGTTTGACACCTTAAAGAAAGGTGCTCGAACTTTCGATGCCAAGGGCGTGTCGCTGGCGGTGAACGATACGGAGAGTGTTGTAAAAGCCGACAAGTCCCTCACGCTCTTCATGATGAACACATTGCTCGACAATGCTAGGAAATATACCCCTCAGGGTGGAAAGGTGGAACTTTGTGCTGAAGAGACAGCTGACTACGTGGAGGTGTCTGTGAAAGACACAGGACATGGAATGTCGGCAGAGGATGTCGATACGTTGAACAATGCCAAGGTCTATGATTCGAGCAAGATTGGCACCATTGGAGAGAATGCGTCAGACATCAAGCAGAACAAAGGTTTTGGCTTTGGTTTGATGAATTGCAAAGGAATCATAGGCAAGTACAAGAAGACCAATGCCTTGTTCAGCGTGTGTGAGTTTGGTGTTGAGAGTGAGGTGGGGAAGGGGAGCCGTTTCTTCTTCCGATTGCCCAAGGGTGTCTTGAAAACCCTGATGTGTGTGGTGATGCTCTTGCTGGGTGGTTCACTCCATGCCGAAGACCATTTCGCGCAGGCTAATGTTTATGCTGACAGCATATTTAGTGCCAATGTGTCTGGACGTTATGAAGAGGCTGTTATCTATGCTGATTCTGCTATCCAATGCTTCAACCAATATTATTTGGAACAGGTGCCATCAGGCAAGCATCTGATGCAGTTGGAGGGAAAAGATATGGCAGAACTCGAATGGTGGAAGTCTAGCTTAGATGCCGATTATGATTTGATTATCACCATCCGAAACGAGGTGGCCATCGCTGCGTTGGCGTTGAATCGTAATAGTTTGTATCATTACAACACAGAGGTCTTTACTCGATTGTACAAGATGACCAGTACTGATCCCACCTTGGAGGAGTATTGTAATCACATCAAGATGACCAATCGCAACAAAAAGACCACTGTAATCCTTTTGGGCATCCTGATTTTCTTTGTCATTGCTGCTTACTTCTTCCTCTATTATCGCAACAATCAGTTGTTTGTGTTCAATTTGAGGCAATTCATTCAGTTGAACAACAACGTGTTCACTTCCACGAGAGAGACCTTGCCAGGTGTACTGCATCAGAGTCTTTCTGACATCAAGATGGCCGACACGGTAGGGATGATGTATCCATCAAATGACCATGCGGGCCACTTCAAATTCCATTTCACAGGACTGGAGGCCGAGCGCAATGTGTATGAGAGCATGATGCAGTCGGCCTATATGCAAAAAGATGTGATGACCAGTGCAAACGGACATTTCCATGCATATCCGCTCTTTATGCCTGGGTCGAAAGACACGTTGATTGGTGTGATGGGTGTTCGTTTCAACGATGGGAAGTTGACGGATGAGGAGTCGCTCATCATGGATTTGGTGGCGCAGTTCATGAGTATTCATGCGTATTTCTCCCACTATAAGGTAGGCGAGATGCGTGAATTGATAGAATTGAAGCAGGACGAACGGATGCGAGCTGACAATGAGCAGCAGAAAGTGTATGTGCGCAACCAGATTATGGACAATTGTCTTTCCACCCTGAAGCATGAGACGATGTACTATCCGAATCGAATCAAGCAATTGGTGGATGCGGCTTTGAATCAATCTGATATATCGATTGATGAAGCTACCATCGCCGATATTGACGAACTGATGACCTACTACAAGGACATCTTCACTATCCTGAGTGCTTGTGCAGGCAAACAGGTGGAGATGGTACTCTTCAAGCGCACGAAACTCTCAGCGCAGACCATTGGTGAGATGGCAACCCTCTCCTTCAAGAAATGGCAGAAGAAAGAGCGTACGAAGACTATGTTCATTGTGGCATCTCCGCAGGGCATACAGATTCAAGGAGATAAGATTTTCCTCCAAACCCTTATTGACCAGATTCTCTCACTCTATTTCGAGCATCAGTCAGGTGGAGATTTGCGCTTGGATTTTGAAGAGTTGGATGGATTTGCTAAATTTGCGTTCACAGATACAGCTTATCGATATGATGAAGCAGAGATTCCTCAGCTCTTCTACATCGATCATGTGAAGTATGATGGAAAGAATGATACGCTTTCTGGGGCGCAATACATGATCAGCCGCCAAGTCATCAGGGAGCATGATGCTTACTCGCCCAATAGGGGTTGTCGCATCTATGTGGAGAACACATCTGATGGGAAAGGCTCCAGTTTCATCTTCACCTTGCCAACGATTTAAGAATTGAAAAATTTAAGAATTGAAAAGATAAAACGACTTAAATATAAACAACAACATGGAAGCTTTCAAAGTAATTATTGTGGAAGATGTCGCCCTCGAAATGAAGGGTACAAAGGAAATCTTTCGTTCTGAGATTCCAGAAGCGGAAATCGTGGGTTCTGCCATGAACGAGACCGAACTCTGGAAACTGATGCGTGATACCCAGCCAGACCTTGTCTTGCTCGATCTTGGTTTAGGTGGTTCCACCACGGCAGGTGTCGATGTGTGCAAGCAGTTGCGTCGTCGCTATCCTGATGTTCACGTGCTCATCTTCACAGGCGAAATCATGAATGAGAAACTTTGGGTGGATGTCCTCGACGCAGGTACTGATGGTATCATTCTGAAGAGTGGCGAACTCCTCACCAAGGGGGATGTGCAGAGCGTACTGAATGGTAAGCGTATGGTGTTCAACCAGCCCATCCTGGAGAAGATCCTGCAGCGTTTCCGCAGGTCTGTCCTCAATGAGTCCATGCGTCAGGAGGCTTTTCTCGACTATGATATTGACGAGTACGACGAACGGTTCCTGCGTCATTTGGCACTGGGTTACACCAAAGATATGATTTCCAATTTGCGTGGGATGCCGTTTGGGGTCAAGTCCATCGAAAAGCGTCAGAACGACCTCACCAACCGTCTCTTTGGCGAAGACCACGAGCCAGTCAATGCCACTCGTCTGGTGACGAAAGCCATCGAATTGCGCATCCTCGATATCGACAATCTCGAACCCGATGATGAATAAAATATAGGAGATGGCATAAAGTGCCTGTGCTTGTCATGAAGTACAAAGACTACATCCGACGCATCCTGCAATGTTACTTTTGGGGCATTGTGGCCGCACTCTTTCTTCTGCTTTTCGCCTCATGGGTGGTCAGCATCTATGTGGAAGGAGTGGAGGGCTTGCTCACGCCTCGTGGCATCCGATGGATGTGTGTCAACATCATTCCAAACTTTGCCAAAGTGCATTTGGCCAAGATGGTGTTGGGACTGATGGCCATGAGTGTGTTGCGCGAGTCGGGCATCATCGCTACCATGCGTGGACACATCTCCATGAAGCAGAAGCGTGCCCTGCAGATTACGGGCATCACGGTTCTCATTGCCCTTTGTCTTTTTTCCTTGCTGTTGTTCTTGCCCAATGCCATCCTCCTCAGCGCATTCGGCACTTTCCAAAACTCTGCTTTCTCAAAAGGATTGGATGGTCTCATCATGTGTCTGGTCATCCTCATTGGCAACGTCTATGGCTATACCTCTGGGCGTTTCCTCACCATGAGCGACATCGTGCGTGGCCATGTGTCCATCTTCTCCACCTTGGCCAACTTCTTCGTCATCCTCTTCTTTGCCAGCCAATTGATAGGGTGCATCGAGTTCACAGGCATTCTTCCCTTGTTGGGCGATCAAGGAACAGCACTCTATTGGCTGCGAGGATTGCTCTACAATGTCCCTCTGCTGCTCTACATCCTTTTGGCTTTGTAGGCGCAGAATGCCCTGATGCCGCAATCGGCACATAGAGGCCGTTGGCTCTTGCATACATAACGGCCATGCAGAATCAGCCAGTGGTGCGCTCGTGGAATGTGCTCTTGTGGGATGTTCTTCACCAGTTCCTTCTCCACAGCATAAGGAGTGGTGCATTTCTCCGACACCAAACCAATTCTGTGGCTTACACGAAACACATGCGTGTCCACAGCCATCCTCGACTCGTTGAACGCCACGCTCAGCATCACATTGGCCGTTTTCCTGCCCACGCCAGGCAAGGCCACCAATTCGTCGAAGTCGCTGGGCACTTCGCCTCCATGTCTTTCCATCAGCCGCTTCGCCATCTCCACCAGATGCATTGCCTTGCTGTTCGGATAGCTCACCGACTTCACATAGCTCAGCACCTCCTCTTGGGTTGCCTCCGACAGCCTCTGTGGAGTGGGGTAGGCCTCAAACAGGGCAGGCGTCACCATGTTCACACGTTTGTCCGTGCATTGTGCCGACAGCATCACAGCACAAAGCAATTGAAACGGGCTCTCATAATGCAGCTCCGTATTCGCCTCTGGCATCGCCTCCTGAAAATAAGCGATGAATCGTGCGTATCGTTCTTTCTTAGTCATGGGGGAAAAATTGAAGAGTTGTAGAAAGGGAAAGTGAAAAAGAAAAGTTTGCTACCGCACTTGTAAGTCATTTGTTGACAAACACTCGCGGTAGCAAACTTTTAGTTTTTCACTTTTAGTTCTTAGTTTTTTTACTAAGCTTCAGCAGCTACTGGCTCGATAGATACCGTACTGCGGTTCTCGCGACCACGCTTGAACACAACCACGCCGTCTGTCAATGCGTACAACGTGTCATCCTTGCCGATACCTACATTCTTGCCTGGGTGGTGCTGTGTACCACGCTGACGAACGATGATGTTGCCAGCCTTCACTACTTCTCCACCGAAGTGCTTCAAACCGAGTCGTTTAGAGTGTGACTCACGGCCGTTCTTAGAACTACCTACACCTTTTTTATGTGCCATTTTAAAATACTGTCTTAATTGATTGGATGAATAAATCTGTTAGTGATACCAGAGGCTTATGCCACAACTGACTTGACGAGCACCTGAGTGAACTGCTCTCTGTGACCTCTCAGTTTGCGATAGCCCTTGCGACGACGCTTGTGGAACACGAGCACCTTGTCGCCCTTGATGAGTGGATCTACCACTTCGAGAACCACCTTAGCGCCCTCTACAGTAGGAGTACCAACCTTCACTACACCGTCGTTGTCAGCCAACAACACTTTCTCAATCTCAACAGTCTGGCCATTTTCCACATTCTGCATGTGGTGAACGTAGAGCTTCTTGCCCTCTTCAACCTTGAACTGCTGACCCTGAATTTCTGCAATTACGTACATTTGTTTTTGAATTGTTTAGGGTTCCATCGGGAGGCGGAGCTTCACTATATTTAAATATGTGTACCCACTTGTTCGAGCCTTTCCGACATAAATCGGCTGCAAAGGTACGGAAGATTTCCGAACCTCACAAATTTTTCACCCAATATTTTGAAAAAGTAAGTAAAATTGTTTTGGCGATCAGTCATCATGCGAGAGTAAGGGAAAATAAACACGTGAATAAATCTTTGGCAAGCACACAAAAAAGAGAAGGCAGCAATTCTTTATGAGTGAAGAGTAAAAAGTGAAAAATCTAAGTTACTAACCCTCCGGATGGCAGGTAAAATAGATTTTTCACTTTTCACTCTTCACTTTTTACTTCAAACACCCCGCATGGGCTCCCTCCCCATTTACGGGGGAGGGTTGGGAAGAGGGTCTTCCTTTATCCTCCGAAGTCGCCAGCGTCTGGGTCGCCACTATTGTCACCGTTGTTATTCGATGGGATGCCATTCGGGGTTCACCTCAATGGTGTCACCCAACTTCTGGACAAACTCATTGTAGGTGTCCTCGTCCACCTCCTTGTCATTGACGGTGTAGCCTTCGTATTCGACTTCCTGATCGTCAGAGAAGATGTCGAACTTCATGCTCATCTCGGCAGAGGAGACGATACAGCTGTTCTTCAGCACGGAGAAGGCTTCATCGACTTGGCCTGGGGAGATGTAGCTGTGATAGCCCACAGCATTCTTATAGACCTTGATTTCACTGCACACGTCGGCATCAGCCAAGAGTGTCAGGCTGTCGCCATCGAGGGAGAAGACTCCCTGCCAATCCTGACTCTCGTCGCCACGCACCCAAAGTTCTGACTTGCCATCACCGTCGATGTCAATGAGGGCATAATCCTTGAGCACCGTATCGTCAGAGCTCTTCGCAAATCGGGGATAAGCATACTCGTTCAAAATGACATCTTTGTACTTGTTGATGTCAAAAGGTTTTTCCTGTGCTTGGCAGCTGAGTGACAGCAGCGGCAATAATAGTAGTAGAATCTTTTTCATATTCATTATTTTATATATAAACAATTCTTTTCTTTGCTATAAGCATAGCCAATGTTCGCCAGGCAGGATTCCAGCTCTTGCACCTCTCGATCGAAGTAGGAGCATATATCCTCTAACGATTCGAACTCTTTGTCTCTGAGCAGCATGTTGATGCTCGATACCAACATGAAGGGGTCTTTGGGTAATCTGTCCATGATATCAGTGGATTTCAGCAGTTATTGTAGTTCGGCTTTCCGGATGGACTTCTCAATCTGATGCACTTCGGCTTTCAGTTCCATGATGCGATTTTCGAGATTGAGAATCTGTTGACGGGCTTCGGGAGAGGTGTCGCGCATCTGTTGAAGTTGTTCGTTGAGAGAGGTCAGATTCTTGGACTTCTGTTGCCAATCGAGGCAGAGCTTCTTGGCTTCAGTGGAAATGAAATCGTCGAAGGTATAATATGTCTTGGAATCGTTGATGACAAACTCGAACTCCTTGTGGTAGTTGGTGGTGGCGAGTTGAGAGTTGAGTGACGATACCCGTTTTTTTGCGGCAGCTTTGTCTTGTTTCTGCTTGTCGGTCATTGGGATGGCTGCGATGGATTTCAACGATGCCATGGTTCGGAGTTCGGTGAGATCGGTGGTCTCATAGTCGATGGTCTGACGGGATTCGTTGGGGATGAACGTGTAGATGCAGACCTTTCCATGGGGTTGGTAGCGGTCGCTGGCGAACCATCCGAGGTGGGCTGATTCGTCAATGACGAGCATGTAATCGTTGGCGTAGGAGTTATAAGGGAAACCCATGTTCTCTGCCTGATAGAAACGCTTGGAATCGGAGTCGTAGCGGGTGGCATAGAGATCGTAGTTGCCATAGCCATCTTGGCTTCGTGCCGCAAAATAGAATGTCTGACCATCGGGCATCAGGAATGGATAATTGATGTCGCCATCGATGCCAAGGCCTTCGATGATTCCGTCTTCGGTCAGTCGGTCGCTTTCAAGATAGTAGCGAGTGAGGTGAAGGGATGTGCTGTCAGTGCCTTCGGGACGAAGTACCATGCCATTGAGTTGGGTTTGATACTGAACGATGTCGCCTTTGTCGGAGAGAGTAAGGGTGCCGAGGTCAGCAGCGATGGGGTAGGCTTTGAGGAAATCTTTCTTATCGACGACGACGCTATCGACAATGATGATGCGGTCAACACCACGAAGACCGTTCTCACCCTTTCGGCAGGCAGCCACCACTTTGTCGTATTCGGCTGTTGACTGACGCTTACGTTTGGCGGTCTGGATCAGTTTCTTGGCAGCGGCATCGGCCTTGCTGAATTGGAGTGCCATGACATCGGCATTGAGATCGTCTATCGATGAAATGGGGATCACTTGGGGATACATCGGGGGAAGCGACGCCGCCGTACTGTCGTTTTGTGCATGTGCTGCGACGGTGGCAGCACACATAATTATATATATAAATAATCTTTTCATAATCATGCTTTGATTCTTTTTCATATATGCCTTATTCTCATGATAGTCTGGAAGGTTAGACGAGTTCTACTATCGTGATGCCAGCGCCTCCGAAGCGGATGTCTTCGTCGTAGAAGTCTGCGACGGGAGGCATGGTGTTGAGATATTGTCGGATGACGGTCTTGAGAGCACCGGTGCCAGTGCCATGCAAGATTTTCACACGGGTGGCTCGAGCGACAAGGGCATCATCGATGAAGTAGGTGACGGCTTGGATGGCCTCGTCGCCACGCATGCCGCGCACGTCGAGTTGTTCCTTGAAGTTGAGCGTGGTCTGACGGATTTCGTCACGAGTTTGTACACTGACAAAGGTAGCAGCGACGTTCTTTTCCTTTTGAGGAGCCTCTGCGGGTTCGAGACGGTCAAGTTTCACGTTCGTGGTGAGGTGTCCGAAGATGACGGTCGCTTCATTGCCACTGATTTTCTGGATCTGACCAATGGTGGTCTGACCCTTCAGACGGACGAAAGACCCTTCCCTCACCCTCCCTGGAGGGAGGAAGTGGTTACCTTGTACATTTGTTTCCTCATTGGCAGAGAAACTGCTCCCTCCTTCCAGGGAGGGTGAGGGGTGGGTCTTTTTCTTCTTATCCTCTTTTCGTTTGCGACGAGCCATCAACTTCTCCATCTGCCTTCTGATTTTTTCATCGGCTAGGTCAGGATCGATTTCTCGGATATCCTGCTTGAAGTCGGCAAGGTCTTGGCGAATCATGCGTGTACGCTCCTTCTCCGCCTGTGCTTCCTTGATGTCCTTGATGGTCTGCTCGATTTTCGCGTTCGAGTCCTTTAGCATCTGTTCTGCTTCTTCCTTGGCGTGAGCGATGATGGTCTTGCGCTCATCGTGCAGACGTTGGATGTCCTCCTCGTATCGCTGGATGGTCTGCTCCATCTGCTTTTCGTGCTGATGGATGCTCTGGCGTTTCTGTTCCCAGTAACGTTTGTCGCGAACGATGTCTTGAAGGTATTTGTCGGAGTTGATGTAGTCCTTTCCGACGATTTCGCTGGCATCTTTGATCACTTCATCGGGGATGCCAGTCTTGCGGGCAATCTCGATGGCGAACGAACTGCCTGGATTTCCGATGGAGAGTCGGAAGAGAGGCTGCATGAGTTGGCGGTCATAGAGCATGGCACCGTTCACGATTCCCTCTGTCTCTTGGGCATAGTGCTTCAGATTCTGATAGTGGGTGGTGATGACACCGAACGAGCGTTTCTTATTGAAAACCTTTAGCATCGCCTCTGCCATCGCACCACCGATTTGCGGTTCAGTACCTCCACCGAACTCGTCGATGAGGATGAGGCTCTTCCCGTCACAGTGCTTCATCATCTGCTTCATGTTCAGCAGGTGGGACGAATAGGTTGAGAGGTCATTTTCCAAGCTCTGCTCGTCGCCGATATCGATGAAAATGCTGCGGAAGATGCCGAAGATACTGCTCTTGGCCACGGGCACTAGCATGCCGCACTGGAACATGTATTGGAGTAATCCCGTAGTCTTGAGACAGACGGATTTGCCGCCAGCGTTAGGTCCAGAGATAAGCAGAATGCGCTGTTTCTGTGTGAGGGTGATGTCGAGCGGAACGACCTTGCGGGGTTCCTCATCGTGATGCTTCACGTTGTAGTCGCTAAACTTCAACTCCAACAACGGATGCACGGCGATGGCCCAGTCAAGTACCTGCTTGTTCTCCATGCGTGGCTCAGCGCTGTTGGTGATGATGGCGAATTTTGCCTTGGCGCGGATGAAGTCGATTTGCGCCAAGAACTCATAACTTCTCAGCATGTCGTCCACCTCGGGGCGAACTGTGTCGGTGAACTCCATCAGGATGCGGTTGATTTCCTTCCGTTCCTCACTTTCCAGTTCACGGATGCGGTTGTTGGCTTCCACCACCTCTGCAGGCTCGATGAAGACCGTTCGACCCGTGTCTGACTCGTCATGTACGATGCCGCGAATCTTTCGCTTCATGGCAGGGGCTACAAGGATGACCAAACGACCATCGCGCAGGGTAGGGGACACATCCTTGTCGATGAGTCCTTCGCCTTTGGCCGATCTGAGGATGTTCTGCAAAGCCCTCGACACGCTTCCCGCTGTCGATGCCAGTTCCTGACGAATCTGCAACAGCGCTGGAGAAGCCGTATCTTTCACATGACCGTATTTGTCCAGAATCTGGTCGATGCGCTTCACTAGTTGCGGATAGGTCTTCACATCCGTACACAATATATATAAGTAAGGGAAGAGAGGAACAGCATTCTCCCCTTCCGAACAACGATTCAGAAACGAGAATAAGACGCTGATGGTGGCCAGCGATCGTTGCAGATTGAACAGCTCCTCCACGTCCAAGCACGTGTTCTGGATGCGGATGCGTTTCAGCGACGCTCTGACATCGAAGAAATTCTGGTCGGGGAGATCCTCCCCCTGCAGAATCTGCACCATCTCCATCGTCTGCTTCACCTGTCGGCGGATATCGTCAAACTGGATAGAGAAAGCCATGTCTCGCACCAGTCCCTCACCCAGTGTGCAAAGGCACAATGCCGTGAGCCGACTCCTGATTTGGTCGAACCCAATCTTTTGTTCGTATGTAGTTGGATAAATCATCGGCTGCAAAGGTACGAAGAATTGCTGACACTTTTCGGATTTTTCTCTTAAAATCAAAATAAAATGACATTCCACTGCTTACTATTTCAGCCGAAATGAGTTGATTCGTGTTGTTTTTGCGATTTATTGGCAGTTTTTTCATGAAGAGCACGTCCTAATTCGTTAATAATGTGTAAATTTGCAAAGAAATCAAAATAAACACATTATTTATATATGGAAAATAAGATTCAAGAACTGACTGAGAAACTCCTGAAAGACGGAGTGGAGAAGGGTAATGCCGAAGCTGAGAAAATCATCGCCGCAGCCAATGAAAAAGCTGCACAGATTATCGCCGAGGCGAAGGCTCAGGCCGCTGAGATTGAGGCCGCTGCGAAGAAAACCACACAGGGCATGGAGGAGAACATGAAGAGCGAGGTGAAGATGTATGCTGCTCAGGCGCTGAATGCGCTGAAGAGCGAAGTGGCTGACGTGGTAGGCGATAAGGTGGTGAAGGAAGCCGCAGCTGACATCGCCGGCAACAAAGACTTCATGAATGAGTTCATGCTGAAACTGGCTGAGAAGTGGGGCGCTGGCGAGGACATCGTGATCAGCACAGCCGACGCTCAGAGTCTGAAGGCGCTTTTTGCGAAGAAGGCGAAGGCGCTGTTGGACAAGGGCGTGAAGATTGAGCAGGTGAATGGTCAGAAGACGCTCTTCACGGTGGCTCCTGCCGATGGTTCGTACAAGGTGAACTTTGGCGAGGCAGAGTTTGTGGAGTACTTCAAGAACTTCCTGAGACCTCAGTTGGTGGAAATGATTTTCTAAAGAGAGTATGGGAAATTACTATTGTTTAATGGCTGGTCTGCCTGACATCACGCTGGAGGATACGAAGCGCAGGGTGAGCATCGCGGACTTGAGGACTGAACTGGAGGATACCTTGTCGGACGACGACAAGAAGGTGCTCTTCTACTTCTTTCTCAAGAACGACTGCACGAACCTGGTGAAGCTCTTGAAGAATCCGCAGGCGGAGGTGGATGACCTGGGCAACTACTCGATGGAACAGTATGTCGATTTGATGACATCGGCCAGGGAGATGAACTTCAACGTGCACCGTTTCCCTGCCTTCATGAGTGAATTTGCCCGCGACTATGCCTACAACAAGGATAAGGAGGGCTACTTTGCGGAGGACGACATGCTCTATAAGTTCTATCGCTATGCCATCGAGACGTGCCCCAACAAGATGGTGCGTCAGTGGTTCAAACTCAACCTCGACATCACTAACATCCTCACGGCGTTTCTTGCCCGTAAGAATGGCTGGAACGTGGCTGATTACATCCAGGGTGAGGATGAGGTGACGGAGATGATTCTTACCAACAACACGAAGGACTTCAACCTGACGGCTGAGTATGACTACGTGGCTGACCTGGTGAAAATTGTGGAGTGTGAGGATCCTGTGGAGAAGGAACGTAAGATGGACGCCTTCAAGTGGCTGTGGTTGGAGGATCGGACGTTCTTCAACATCTTCTCCATTGAGGCTGTCTTTGCCTATCTGTGCAAGCTCGACATGCTGGCCCGTTGGGACAAGCTGGATGTGGAGACGGGCAAGGAGACGTTCCGCCAAATCATCGAGAACCTAAGAGGCGAGGCGAGAGTACCAGAGGAGTTTGTAGCGAAGGCTGCGCATGTGAGAAACCTGATGGCGTAGTTGCTGAGCGCTGACGCTAAATGATAAATGAAAAATGATAAATAATAAATCAAGATATGACTAAAGGAACTGTTAGTGGCGTGATTGCCAACATGGTGACACTGGCTGTCGATGGTCCTGTGAAGCAGGGTGAAATCTGCTACATCGAGACGGGTGGCGACAAGCTGATGAGTGAGGTCATCAAGGTGGTGGGCAGTGACGTGTATGTCCAGGTGTTTGAATCGACACGTGGACTGAAGGTCGGCGCACCAGCCGAATTTACGGGACACATGCTGGAAGTGCAACTTGGCCCTGGCATGCTGTCGAAGAACTACGACGGTCTGCAGAACGACCTCGACAAGATGGAGGGTGTCTTCCTGAAACGTGGTCAGTACACCGAACCCCTTGACAAAGAACGTGAATGGGATTACGAACCCCTTGCCAAGGTTGGCGATGAGGTGGAAGCCTCTGCATGGCTGGGCGAGGTGGAGGAGAACTCGCAGAAACTGAAAATCATGGCTCCTTTCCAGATGGAGGGCAAAGCGAAGGTGAAGAGCATCGTGAAGGCTGGCAAGTATAAGATTCACGATGTGGTGGCTGTGCTTGAGAAAGAGGATGGTACCGAAGTGAAGGTGGATATGGTGCAGCATTGGCCTGTGAAGTTCGCCATGACCAATTATAAGGAGAAACCACGTCCTTTCAAGCTGTTGGAGACGGGTGTGCGTACTATCGACACGTTTAACCCCATCGTGGAAGGCGGTACGGGCTTCATTCCAGGCCCCTTCGGTACGGGTAAGACGGTGCTGCAGCATGCCATCTCGAAACAAGCTGAGGCCGACATCGTGATTATCGCCGCCTGTGGTGAGCGTGCCAACGAGGTTGTGGAAATCTTTACGGAGTTCCCCGAATTGGATGACCCACACACGGGACGCAAGCTGATGGAACGTACCATTATCATCGCCAACACTTCGAACATGCCTGTGGCTGCCCGTGAGGCTTCGGTCTATACAGCCATGACGATGGCAGAATATTATCGCTCGATGGGTCTGCGTGTGCTGCTGATGGCTGACTCCACTTCACGTTGGGCTCAGGCGCTGCGTGAGATGTCGAACCGTATGGAGGAACTGCCTGGTCCTGATGCATTCCCAATGGACTTGGGTGCTCTTATCTCGAACTTCTACGGACGTGCTGGTTATGTGTATCTGAACAATGGTGAGATTGGTTCCATCACGTTCATCGGTACGGTGTCGCCTGCTGGTGGTAATCTGAAGGAGCCTGTGACGGAGAACACGAAGAAGGTGGCTCGCTGCTTCTACGGACTGGAACAAGACCGTGCAGACAAGAAGCGCTATCCTGCCGTGAACCCCATCGACTCTTACTCGAAGTATCTTGAATATCCTGAGTTCGCTGAATACATCTCGAAGAAAATCAATGACAAGTGGATTCCTAAGGTGCTAAACCTGAAGACCCGCATGCAACGTGGTAAGGAAATCGCTGAGCAGATTAACATCCTTGGTGATGATGGTGTTCCAGTGGATTATCACGTGGTGTTCTGGAAGTCTGAAATCATTGACTTCGTGCTCTTGCAGCAAGATGCCTTCGATGAGGTGGATGCTGTGACTTCCCTGGAACGTCAGGAGGCTATTCTCGATATGGTGACAGAAATCTGCGAGACGGATTTCCATTTCGACCACTTTGAGGAGTGTGTGGCTTTCTTCCGCAAGCTCATCAACCTCTGCAAGCAGATGAACTATTCTCAGTTCCAGAGCGAACAATACAACGACTTTGTTTCACAAATCAAGGCAATGCTTGCCGCATAAACGACTATGGCTACTGCTTTTCAGAAGATATATACAAAGATTGGCCAGATAACGAAGGCCACCGTTTCCCTCAAAGCGAAGGGAGTCGGATATGATGAACTTGCCACCATCAACGGCAAGTTGGCTCAGGTAGTGAAAATTGCAGGCGACGACGTGACGCTGCAGGTGTTTGAAGGTACGGGTGGCATCCCTACCAACGCCGAAGTGGTGTTCCTCGGCAAAGCTCCTTCGTTGAAAGTGAGCGAGCAGCTGGCAGGACGCTTCTTCAATGCCTACGGAAATCCTATCGACGGAGGACCGGAGATAGAAGGAAAGGATGTGGAGATTGGTGGTCCATCTGTGAATCCCGTGCGTCGTAAGCAGCCATCTGAACTGATTGCGACGGGTATTGCTGGTATCGACTTAAACAACACGCTTGTGTCTGGTCAGAAGATTCCGTTCTTTGCCGACCCCGACCAACCTTTCAACGAGGTGATGGCGTTGGTAGCATTGCGTGCCAAGGTGGATAAGATTATCCTTGGTGGCATGGGTATGACGAACGATGACTATTACTTCTTCAAGAACACCTTCTCGAATGCTGGTGCGCTCGATCGCATCATCGCCTTCATGAATACTACTGAAGACCCAGCAGTGGAGCGTTTGCTGGTGCCAGACATGGCGCTAACAGCTGCCGAGTACTTCGCAGTGGAGAAGCATGAGACTGTGCTGGTGCTTTTGACAGATATGACTTCTTACGCCGACTCGCTTTCTATCGTGTCGAACCGTATGGATCAGATTCCATCAAAGGACTCTATGCCTGGTTCGCTCTATTCAGATTTGGCCAAGATTTACGAGAAAGCCGTGCAGTTCCCAGAGAGTGCAGGTGGGGGTTCCATCACCATCATCGCTGTGACCACGCTGTCGGGTGGCGACATCACACACGCTGTGCCTGACAACACGGGTTATATCACCGAGGGTCAGTTGTATTTGCGTCGTGACTCTGATATCGGTAAGGTCATCGTTGACCCATTCCGTTCACTTTCTCGTCTGAAGCAGTTGGTGGCCGGTAAGAAGACACGTAAAGACCATTCGCAGGTGATGAATGCCGCCATTCGTCTTTACTCCGATGCTGCTAATGCGAAGACCAAGATGGAGAACGGTTTCGACCTGACCGACTACGACAACCGTTGTCTCGACTTTGCGAAGGAATATGCAGGCAAGTTGCTTGCTATCGACGTCAACCTCGATACGACTGAAATGCTGGATGTTACGTGGTCGCTCTTTAAGAAGTACTTCAAACTTGAAGAGGTTAACATCAAGAAAGAATTTACTGACATCTATTGGAAGTAATATATGGCGATTAAGTTTCAATATAACAAGACATCGCTTCAGCAGATTGAGAAGAACCTGAAGATGCGACAACGTACCTTGCCTATCATCAAGAACAAGGAGACGGCGTTGCGTCTCGAGGTGAAGCGCAGCAAGGAAGAAGCGGAGGACTTGGAGAAGAAACTGCAACAACAGATTGGCGGCTACGAGTCGATGTATGCCTTGTGGGGCGAGTTCGATGTATCGTTGGTCAGTCTGAAAGATGTGCAACTCGATGTGAAGAAGGTGGCAGGCGTGCGTGTACCTGTGTTGACCAACATCGAGCTGGATGTCAAACCCTTCGGGCTTTTCTCGGCTCCGAAGTGGTATTTTGACGGCATCAACTTGTTGCAGGGATTGGCCAAGACCGCTGTGGAACGTGAATTTGTACTTGCCAAGTTGGGACTTCTCGACCATGCACGTCGCAAGACTACGCAGAAGGTGAACCTCTTCGAGAAAGTCCAGATACCAGGCTATCAGGAGGCGATTCGCAAGATTAAGCGATTTATGGAAGACGAGGAGAACCTTTCCAAGTCTTCACAGAAAATTCTGAAGTCTCTGCAAGAAGCGAGAAAGAAAAAGGAGGAGCAAGATGTCTCTCTCGAAGGAAAGGAGGATGTTGCCGTATGATACAAGATATGAAGAAACTCACGTTCCTCATCACAAATGGGGAATATGACAAGTTCATTGCCGACATCCGTGAGTTGGGTGTCATCCATGTGGAGGAACTGCAGCAGGGAGCCACGAGCGACGAATTGCAGGCAGGACTCGACTTGGCTGTGCGGTATAAGGATGCACTCAAGGCATTGGATTATGCAGCTGACTCTTACGAATCGGGAACCACCTACACACCTCAGCCTGCTGATGCCTCTAAGGGTGTGGCGCTGATTGATACGGTGGAACGTCTGCTTCAGGAGGAAAACAGCGTGAAGCACAGCATGGATGCTGCCGATGATGCCATCCAGCAACTTGAACCCTTTGGCGAGTTCAGTTGGGACAGCATCCGTCAGTTGGAGAAGTCTGGTTACAAGCCTTATTTCTATGCTGTCAACGCCAAGATGTACAAGGCAGAGTGGGGCGAGAAGTACTTTGCGACTGCTGTCAACGAAATCAACAAGAAGACCTATTTTGTGGCCTTCTCCAACGAAGCTCAGGAACCTGACATCACAGCTGAACGTCTGTTCTTGCCAGAGGAATCGCTTTCTTTCTATCAGGAGAAGCGCAAGACGCTGAGTGAACAGTTGGCCAGCATCCATGAACAGATGTTGCAGGTAAATGCCGTTGACCGTGCTTCTATCGAAGCAGGGCAGATGGCCAATGAGAACGACATCCAACTCTCGAAGGTGCATCTCAGCAATGAGAACCTCGTCGATGGAGCTGTGAAGTTGATGATTGGTTGGACGCTCAAAGAGAATGCGGATAGGGTGGTGGAGTACCTCGAAAAGGAACGCATCTTCTACGAAATGGCAGACCCGGCGTTTGAGGACAATGTGCCTATCCAAATCAAGAATGACAAGTTCTCGTCGCTCTTTGAACCGATTCTGCGCATGTACTCTCTGCCGAACTATCATGACATCGACCCACTGCCATTCTTTGCCCCATTCTTCATGCTCTTCTTCGGATTGTGCATGGGCGATATGGGTTACGGATTGCTCATTCTGGCAGCAAGCCTTGCCATCATCTTTGCTAAGCCTAAGATAGCTGCATACGGCAAGTTAGGTGCCCTGTTGGGTGGTATGACATGCATCTGCGGTTTTATTACTGGCACGTTCTTTGGTATCGATTTGGCTACTGTTGATTGGGAGTTCATCAAACCTCTCCAACCTTATTTCATCAACGACTCGATGAAGGAGAGTTTCTTTGGCTACTCACCTATGATGGTCATTTCTGTCATCATCGGTCTTATTCAAGTGTTGCTTGGCATGACGCTGGCAGGTTGCAAGGCCGTGAAGAACTATGGATTCGTCTATGGTGTAGGTAAGTTCTCATGGGTGGTGGCGCTGCTCAGTGCAACCATTTTGTTTGGTCTGCCACTCTTTGGTGCAGAACTCTCTCAGCCTGTGCAGTACGTGCTCTACGCACTCATTGCTTTGTCTGCTCTCGGCATTTTCTTCCTCAACAATCCCAATGCCTACAAAAAAGATTCGGCGTTGGGTAAAGCGCTTGGTGTGGGAAGCAATCTGGGTAGTGGCATCTGGGCAACCTATGGTATGTCCACAGGACTGTTAGGTGATCTCTTGAGTTACATCCGACTCTTTGCCCTCGGTCTTACGGGTGGTGTGCTGGGTTCGGTGTTCAATCAGTTGGCCATGGAAATGAGTCCTGATATACCAGTGGTGCATGAACTGGTGATGATTATCATCCTGCTTTTTGGTCATGGCATCAACTTCGGCCTCTGTATGATTTCCTCCTTCGTGCATCCGATGCGACTCACCTTTGTGGAGTATTTCAAGAATGCAGACTTCGAAGGAAATGGCAAGGAGTATCAACCTTTTAAAGTGAAAGTTTAACACATTATTATATTATTAAAACAAAATTACATTATGTCTCCAGTACTTTTAGCGTACATCGGTGTAGCCCTCGCAGTAGGTCTCTCCGGCATCGGTTCCGCCTATGGCGTGACTATTTGTGGTAACGCCGCTATCGGCGCATTCAAGAAGAACCCATCAGCCAGCGGTTCCTACATTGGTCTCGCAGCCCTTCCATCATCACAGGGTCTGTATGGCTTCGTGGGCTTCTTCATCCTCAATCCCCTTGTGACTGCTGATATCAGCATGTTTGCAGCTTGTGCCGTTCTGGGTGCAGGTCTCGCACTTGGTGCTGTGGCTCTTTTCTCTGCTATTCGTCAGGCAAAGGTTTGTGCCAACGGTATCTCGGCCATCGGTGGTGGTCACAATGCTTTCGGTACCACGATGGTGCTCGCTGTGTTCCCTGAGCTTTATGCCATCCTTGGCTTGCTCGTGCTCATCCTCATTGCAGGTTCCATCCAGGGATAACAATAGACAGAACAATAACAAGAGAGAGGACGGCATCCAGTTGGACGTCGCCCTCTTTTATTTTCCTATTTATTGGCGATGCATTAGTAAAAAGCTTTCTCCTCCTCCGTCATCTCACGTTTGGGTTGCTGCGCCTTCAGGTACAGATACACCTTATAAATGTTCTTGCCGCCCCAATTAGTCGGAGGGTAGCTACTGCATGAGAAAGAAGCATCTGAGAACTCGACGCTTACAGAACTGCTTGGTGCATCAAAAATCATGTAGTGCTCATCGTGATAACGTGGCATCTTATATGCCTCGCCTTCAATCAGCATCGTACGGATGGTGTCCACCTGCTGAGGAGTGATGGCAACGGTGTCTAATTTTTCGAAAGAATATGTGTCCAAGAGTGCAATGTAGGAACCATCCTTCAGACGTTCCAGTTCGCCATGCGAGGCTGGTTTGTGTATCATGCCTCCACCTGAATGGTACTCGAAATGGATGAGTTCCCCTTGGGGTGCCTTGAATGTCTGATGACGCTTTCCATCAATTAGGGGAACTATTATGTTTATCACTTTTGTATATCGTTCCTCTGCCTTTCGGGCACACTCAAAAGTTTGCTTGGCCTTTTCTGTGTCGTTGAAATGCTGAGCCAGTGCCTTCTCTGACTTAGCCGAACCTGGTTTCGGATAAATCTGTTGTGCCAATTGCAGGATTCTACTGTTTTCTTGATGCCACGATTCAGCTAAATGTATTAGTTCTTCCAGCTCATCGGGACATCTGTCTGGAGCTGTTCGGATATAATAATCTGCTCTGCTGTCATCCTCCAACCACATCAGAGGCGTTCTGCACTCAGGATTCTTTGCCATTTGCTCCTTGATGTCCGTCATCTCTTTGTCTGAAAACTTTTGTGATGTTTGGCCGAATGCAGAGGTGCTCAACCCCAGCATCATAATGCCCATTGCTAATGATTTATTCATGTTGTAAAGGTATTATAATGGTTGCAAAGTAACAAAAAATAATCGAGACCATCATCAATCAGAGGAAAAAATATGCGTTTATGAGAGAAAAAATGCTGCTGAGAGAAAAATAATTGGGTTTATGTTTGTGTGGTTGAAATAAAAAGCGTACCTTTGCATCCGCAAATTGCGTGGGCCTCTGTCCGTGCAACTGTGTTTGTGTGGCTGAGCCATACACTCCAAGTGAGGATGGTTCGGTAGCTCAGCTGGATAGAGCAACAGCCTTCTAAGCTGTGGGTCTTGGGTTCGAATCCCAACCGAATCACAAAGCCTCTTTTGAATGAAGAACGAAAGCTCGCTTTTTGTTCGTGCATGAAGAAAGAGGATTTGAAAGATAGCCCGTGGCAGGGCAAGGGATATCTAATCCCAATCACTAAATAAAGAAACACCCCTAATTTTCAAAAACAAAAAGGGTTGAGCGTTCCAAATTTCGCAAGACGGGCATTGCGGGCCTGTCGGAATGGCAAAGACCTGTACTTCTCCAAGTAAAATTAGATTTGAAAATTATC